>JAZUDA010000001.1:0-10150 GCA_045639455.1 Clostridia bacterium
CACAACCAGCTGACCATGGAGCTGATGAAAAAGGTGGCCGTGCGCCACGGCCTCACCTGCCTCTTGACCGAAAAGCCTTTTGCGGGCGTGAACGGTTCCGGCAAGCACGTCAACTGGTCCCTGTCCACCGCCGAAGGGGTCAACCTGCTGGATCCCGGCGAAACGCCCCACGAAAACGCCCAGTTTCTGCTGTTTCTTGCTGCCGTGATTCAGGCGGTAGACAATTATCAGGAGCTGCTGCGCGCCTGCGTTGCCAGCGCCGGAAATGACCACCGCCTGGGTGGCAACGAGGCTCCGCCTTCCGTCATTTCCGTCTTCCTGGGCGATGAGCTGACCGAGATCATCCACGCCATCATGGAGGACCGTTCCTATGCCGGGGCGGATCCGGGTATGATGACCGTAGGCGTCCACGTGCTGCCCAAGTTCCCCCGGGATACCACCGACCGGAACCGTACAAGCCCATTCGCCTTTACCGGCAACAAGTTTGAATTCCGCATGGTGGGTGCCGCCGCCTCCATCAGCGAGCCCGCCATGGTCATCAATACCATTGTGGCCCAGTCCCTAAAGGAATACGCGGACCGTCTGGAGGGCGAGGCGGACCTTCCCCATGCCCTGAACGACCTGCTGCGTGAAAGCTTTAACCGGCACGCCCGCATTCTGTACAACGGCAACAACTACTCCGAGGAATGGGAGAAGGAGGCCGCCAAGCGGGGGCTTTCCTGCCTGCGCGACACGGTAGACGCGCTCCCCTGCCTGCTGAAGGAGGAAAACGTGGCGGTGTTTGAGACTCAGCGCGTGCTGAGCCGCACCGAAATCGCCAGCCGGTACGAAATTCATCTGGCCAATTATTCCAAGACCGTCAACATTGAGGCGCTGACCGCCATCGACATGGCCCGCCGTGAAATTCTGCCCGGATGCTTCGCCTACCAGCAAAAGCTGCTGCGCGGCGCGCTGGACACCCGCGCCCTGCTGGGCGAAGACGCGCCCTGCTGCCAGGCGGATCTGGCCGCGCGGCTGAATCCCCTGTTGAAAGAGCTGGATTCCCGCGTTACCGTCCTGGAAAAGGCCGCCTCCGCCCTGCCCGCCGTTTCGGGCAGCTACGAAAAAGCCTGCCACTGCCGCGGTGAAATTCTGCCCGCCATGAAGGCGCTGCGGGATACCATCGATACTCTTGAGATGCTCATCGGCAGGGAGGACTGGCCCGTACCCACCTATGCCGAGCTGCTTTTCAGCGTGTAAGCCCTGCTGTTTCATTCAAATAAAACAATGACCCGGCGCTTTCCGTTCATCCGGAAGCGCCGGGTTCTTTTTTTATTCGTGTTTTGCCGCAGCCGGTAAATCAGGCCTGTTCCTTCACATCAAAGGCAAACAAGCCCACGCCGCTGCCGCCCCAGGAGGTCAGGCTCTCCACAGTAACGCGTACCGTGCCCGCCGGCAGCGCGATACGCAGCAGGGGCAGACGGTTGTCCGCGATCCGCTGCTCTGTGACCTTGCCGTCCGCGGTTTCAAAGCGGAGCATCGCACCCTTCAGCATGGGGGCGGGCATATTCAGCGGCTTCGTGTCCTTCGGCCGCTGGCACTTCATGGCAAACGTCTGATACCGTTTTTCGTTGCTGATGCTTTCCCGGCTGAAGTCCGTATCCGGAACCACACGCAGCACCGCGTTGACAGCAGGCTGCCGCAGCGAAGCGGTGAAGCCGGAACCCTCCGCCAGCATAATGCTGTTGGCAACACCCTCATGAGGACGTTCCCAGCCGTTCGCCAGGACGGCCTTCTCCTCCTCCGTCAGGGACAGTTCAAGTCCTTCCGGCACCTGCCGCACAAGCCCGGGCAGGTAACAGCCGTCCTCCATCAGACGCTGCTGCAGGATGGACATATACTTTGCCGTCACATCCTCCGGAAGGCAGTTCTTTTCGATTGCCAGCGCGGCGCCCGTGCCGGCCGCCTGACCCATGACGGAACAGGTCGCCATAACGCGGGTGGAGGACATGGCCATATGAGTAGCGCTGATATTGCGGCCGGCAAACATCAGGTTCTTCACGTCCGCGGAGTACAGGCAGCGGAAAGGAATCTGATACGGCAGCTTTGTATCGATATGGCGGGAGGAATAGCCCGGGTACTTGAAGCCCAGCGGGCTGTGGTTATCCATGGTCCAGCCGCCGAAGGCAACCGTATCCGGGAAATCGTGGCCTTCCTCCAGGTCCCGCTGATTCAGCAGGTAAGGGCCCACATAGCGGCGGCTTTCCCGCTTGCCGGGCAGCACGCCGATCCACTCCAGCTCCCAATTTTCCGCACCGTGGTCGCCCCGGTTCTTGATATGGTCCCATACGCCGTACACGGTGCGCAGCAGTTCCCAGTTGATTTCCTGGGCATCGGCAATAGTGTCGATTTCGCCGCCCAGCTCAATCCACCAGAAATTACAGGAGGCAAGCACGTGATTCTTATCGTGCATGCTGGCATCATCCGGATACACGTAGGCCCATTCCGGCGCAACAAAGGGCACGGGATGGTCTGTTTCACGGGCCTGTAGCAGGATGGAATTGCCCATAGTATGGTTATCCGCCACATCACAAGCGCCATACTCGTCAAACTCCTTCGTATCCTCGCGGCCCACGCGGTACCGGGCACCTGTCAGCGGCGCCAGAATGGAATCGCCGGAGCAGTCCATGAACAGCTTTGCCTCCACCCGGTGCATAGTGTAGGTATTCAGCTGCCAGCCGGTGACGGAGGCAATCATGTCGTCCTTCATTTCGCAGTCCAGGCAGGAGCAGTTGGTCAGCAGCGTGATATTTTTTTCATTCAGCACAGTCTGTAGCAGGACGGAATCCCACAGGGAAAAGTTCATTTCCGGATTGCGGTAGATGTTTTCCATCTCGATTTCCTGCAAAATGCCGGTTTCCCGGTTTTCCTTGCCCAGAGCGCCGCGAATCCACATACGAACCTCGCTGGAAGCGTTGCCGCCCAGCATGGGACGATCCTGCATCAGCAGTACCTTCGCGCCGTGACGGGCCGCCGCCACCGCCGCAATGAGGCCGCTCATACCGCCGCCGATGACGCAAAGATCCGTCTGATGTTGAATTACCGGATGGTTCATCATGTTTTTTCTCCTTTATTCTCGGTATAGAAACGCGGCGGGGAACCCCCGCCGCAAATAAATCGATTGGTTATCAGCCCTTCACGCCCGTGGTGGCGATACCCTCGACGAAATACTTCTGGCCGAAGATAAAGATGAAAATGACGGGAATGATGGCACTTGTCGCAGCCGCCATGGTCAGGTTGTGCTGCTTGAATTCATCCTGCATGTAGCTCTGAATCGCCTGCGAAATGGTGAAATACTGCTTGTTGGGCAGGAAAATCAGGGGACCCATGTACTCATTCCAACTGGAAATGAAGGTCAGGATAATCAGGGATACCAGCGCGGCCTTGGTCAAAGGCAGCATAATCTGGAAGAAAATACGGGGATGGGTGGCGCCGTCGATCTTCGCTGCCTCCATCAGGTCATTGGGCAGGCCCATATAGAACTGCCGCAGCATGAAGATGGATGTGCCGCCGAAGAAGGTAGGCAGAATGATGGCCCACAGGTTGTTGTACAGGCCGATGGTCTTGAACAGCATGAACCGGGGGATAATGGTCACCTGGCTGGGAATCATGGTAGAGGAAAGGAACAGCAGGAAGATGACACCCTTTCCCTTAAAGTTGATCTTCGCGAAGGCATAGGCGGCCAGGGAGGAAATCAGCATCTGCCCGATTACGCTGAATAGAACGATATACAGGGAGTTGCCGTAGGCGCGGAGCATATTGACATCCGCGGAGGGAGACCAAACCTCGGCATAGTTCTTCCATCGCCACTCAGAGGGCAGCCAATGGAAGGGGCGGGCAAACACCTCGCTGACAGGCTTCAAAGAGGAGAGCATCATCCAAATCAGCGGAATAACGAACAGGATGGCAAACAGTGCCACAATAATCGTACGAATCAGGGTGGAGGTAAACTGTTTCTTTTTCATATCTGTATCTCCCTTCCCCAATCAGTAATGAACCCATTTCTTCTGTCCCCAGAAGTTCAGGATTGTTACAATCAAAATCAGTACAAACAGGAACATGGATTCTGCGGCGGCCATACCGAAGTTGTAGGAGCCGAAGCCCTCGGAGTAAATCTCCACAACCAGGGCGGTGTTGGTATACGCAGCGGAGCCCAGCGTCATGATGTTGACGGAAGAGAAGATCTTGAATACGGCGATCATACGGACAATGAGCAGATAGAACGTGGTGGGAGAAACCATGGGCATGGTCACCGACCAGAACTTCTGTACATTGTTGGCACCGTCGATATCGGCTGCTTCATACAGGCTGGTAGGCACATTCTGCAGGGCAGACATATAAATGACCAGCTCGTACCCGATGGCGGTCCAGATAACCATGATGATGATGGGGATCTTGTTTAAATCCAGGTTGACAAACCAGTCCGGAGGATTGGTTACGCCCAGGCTCATCAGAACGCTGTTAATCACGCCGTCGTCACGGAACATGAACTTGAACACAGCGGAGAGAGCAACGGTACTGGAGATATAAGGAATGAAGAAGGCCATGCGCAAGGTTCTCTTGAAGAACACCTTGTTGTTCAGCACATAGGCCAGAATCAAGGCGAGAATGATGGAGGTGGGAACGGTGGTAACGGCGTAGACCAGGGTATTGACCAGGGCGTTGTAGAAACGTTTTTTCTTAACAATGTAGCCCCAGATTTTTACAAAGTTATCCGTGCCGACCCACTTCAGCTTCTTCCAGCCGCCGATGAAGTTCCACTTCGTGAAGGACAGGCCGATGGAAGCGAAGAACGGGAAGGCAACGAGAATCAGGAATGCCAGCAGCGCGGGCAGGATAAACGCATAGCCGATCAGATTCTCCTGCCTCTGCATACGGGAGAAATTCCGCCGGGACTGCTTGATGGCTTTTTCAGACATGTTATTCCCTCTCTTGTGAAATGGATATACCTGCCCGCCGCGTTTCCGCGGCGGGCAGGCGGTCATGCGCTATGCGCCTGCGCTGTATACGCAGCAGACAAAATTATTCGCCGCGGGCTTCCAGAATGGCTTCGTCAGCCTGAGCCTTCGCTTCGGCCATAGCTTCTTCAGCGGTCATGACACCCTGATGCGCGTACAGAATGTACTCGCCGGCCAGAGAGTTCACGGTTGTGTAGCCATCCAGGATGCTGTCGTAGAAGACGGGAGCAGCGTAGTTCACAACGACGCTCTTGAAGGAGTCAACGTCGATCAGCTTGGCAGCTTCTTCTTCAGAACCGAATACCAGTTCAACCAGGCTGTCCAGGTTGGTGCCCTTCCAGGCAGACTGATGGCCGGCGATAATCAGGTAACGGGAGCCGTAGGTGGCGTACCAGGCCAGCCAGTACCAGGCAGCTTCTTCGTCCTGGCAGTTGGAGGCGATACCGGCATGAGAGAAGTTGGAAACGCCGGCCATGTAGTTGGTCTGACCCTTTTCTTCTACAGGCCAGGGAGCGAAACCGGTGATCCAGTCAACGGGATAGTTCTCCTTGTCGCGCAGGAAGCGGACAACGTTGCAGATGATGGTGGAAGCGGTGGTGTGCTTGGTGAAGGTATCCTGAGCCTGGATATTATCAGCACGGTAGGTGGTCAGGGGGAACCAAATCTTATCTTCTTCCTCAGCCTTGATTTCGCGCTTCAGAGCGTTGATAATCAGGGGATCGGTGAAGTTGCACATGCCCTCTGCATCGTAGTACATATCGTGGCCGTATACCTGGTTCCATACGTAGTTCACGTAGTTGTTGGAATGGTAGTCAGAACCGCCGTATACAACGGTGTTGCCGTTCTCGTCCTTCTGGGTCATCTTCTCGCAAGCGGCCAGGTACTCGTCCCAGGTCCACTCGGTGGGCAGCTCGCCCAGGCCGGCGTTGTTCCAATCGGTCATGTTGATGGCGATGTAGTAGGACAGAGCGCCGCAGGGGAAGGTGTAGTAGGTATCATCGTACTTGTAGGCATCGGTGCCCCAGTTGGCAACCATGTCGATGTTGTACTTTTCGATGTAGTCGGTCAGATCCATGTACATGTCGTTTTCCCAGCGCTTGGCAACATTAGCCAGGCCGAAGGAAGCCAGCACGTCGATTTCACCGTTCATCATAGCGGTGTTGACAGCCAGGTTACCGTCGGAATTGTTGTTGTAGGGATGCAGTTCCACGGTAATGTTGGGGTAGGTCTGGTTGAACTCGGCGATCATGTCATCCATACCCTGGGAGCCCTTGAAGGGAATCCAGAAACGGACGGTGCCGGTGATGGAGGCGGGATCCTCGGCGAAGATCCAGGAGGTGATGTCAGCGCCTTCTTCAGCGGAAGCCATGGGAACCATAGCCAGCAGCATCAGAAGAGCCAGAACCAGAGACAGAGCTTTCTTCATGAGAGTGCCCTCTTTCAATAATATTTGGAAAACGCCATGCGTTTTACCATCAAGAAAAGAATACGCACGATTTAAAGCGGTTTAATCCGGACAGACACAAAACATGCAGCCCTGTTCAGGCCGCACTCCTCATATCTGTGCGGTTATCGTATCATTTTTTCCCGGTCTTGTCAACATTTTTTCCTATTGTTACCAATCAAAAAGAGGTCCCGGTTCATAACCCATCGGCTGTATTTCCGCCGTTTTTTGTATCCAGCATATTCAAAAACTGCGTTTTTGAAAAAAAACCGATTTTTTTGTCCGTATTTTTGCAATTTGCTATTGATTTATATTCATGTATGTGGTATGATTCCCACTGTAAGCTTGATTTTCGGATATTTTTCACCGTATTCTATCATTTTTCCGGGAGGAACACTCTATGCTGGGGATTTCAAAGAAGGCGGAAGGAATCGCTCCTTCCCTCACGCTCGCCATTTCCGATGAGGCCAAGGCCATGAAGGCCCGCGGCATTGACGTAATCGGCTTCGGAGTGGGCGAGCCTGACTTTGATACGCCTGCCCCTATTCTGGATGCCGCGCGGGAGGCCCTGGCCAAGGGTATGACCCGCTACACTCCCGCTGCCGGCACCGCGGAGCTGCGCCGTGCCATTTGCGCCAAGCTTTTGCGGGAGGATGGGCTGTCCTATGAGCCCGGGCAGATTGTGGTCTCCAACGGTGCAAAGCACTCCCTGTTCAATATTTTTCAGGCCATCCTGAACCCCGGCGACGAGGTCATTCTTCCCGCCCCCTGCTGGCTCAGCTACCCGGAAATGGTCCGCATGGCGGACGGCGTGCCCGTATTTGTGGACGCCGGTGAAGAAAGCGGTTTCCTGCCTACCATCTCCCAGCTTCGCAGCGCGGTCACCCCCCGCACCAAGGCGCTGCTGCTCAACAACCCGGGCAACCCCTCCGGCGCCGTGTGGCCCGAATCGCTGTTGCGGGAAATCGCGGAGCTGGCGGTCGAAAAGGAATTCTACGTTATCAGCGATGAAATCTATCAGAGTCTTGTCTACGGCGATGTGAAGCCCGTATCCATCGCGTCCCTGAACGAAAAAATCAAGGCACAGACCTTTGTTGTCAATGGTGTCAGCAAGGCCTATGCCATGACCGGTTGGCGCATCGGATACTGCGCCGGCCCCGCAACCGAAATGAAGGCCATCGCCTCTTACCAGAGCCAGGCCACCTCCAACCCCAACTCCATCGCCCAGTACGCCGCTGTCGCCGCGCTCAACGGCCCGCAGGACAGTGTGGAAACCATGCGCCGCGCCTTTGAAGAGCGCCGGGACGAGCTTCTTCGCCTGGTGGATGCCATTCCCGGCATCAGCTGTGTCAAGCCGGACGGTGCCTTCTACGTGCTGCTGAATATTCGGTCCCTGATTGGTAAGATCTGCGATGGGCAGGTTATCGAGGACTCCATGGCATTCTCCCGCCTGCTGCTGCAGAAGGCGCATGTGGCAGTCGTGCCCGGCGCGGCGTTCCGCGCTGAAGGGTATGTGCGCATCAGCTACGCCACCGGCCTCGACAGCATCCGCGAAGGTCTGCGGCGGATTGCGGAGTTTGCCGCCGGTTTGGACAAACAATCCGTTTCGTTGGCGGATGCCGCCAGCTGATTTTTCCCTGCTCTCATTCCCGTGCGGTTTTCACTTGACCGTACGGGTTTTTCTTGTATAATGGAGAGGTATTCTTTTTACACACAGAAAGCAGGCATTCGCATGAGTGAAAAAACACGCTCCTTCCTCGGAGGCATGACTGTGCTGGGCCTCACCGGCATCATCTGCAAAGTGGTGGGCGTTCTATACCGTATTCCTTTGGCTATTGTGGCGGGCTCCGAAGGGCTGGGCACATACCAGCAGGTATTCCCATCCTATAACATGCTGCTGACCATCGGCGCGGCGGGGCTTCCCGTGGCGGTGAGCCGCATGGTTTCTTCTTCCCTGGCGATGAAGGACCCCCGCAACGCCCGGCGTATCTTTACCGTAGCCGTGCGTCTGCTGGCGGTGATCGGCCTTGTCACCAGCCTGCTGCTGGCGCTGGGAAGCAGAATGCTGAGCCAATGGGTCACCAACCCGGAGACCGCGCTGGGCTTTTTGGCCATTTCCCCCGCCCTGTTCCTGGTCTGCACCATGTCCGCCCTGCGCGGCTTCATGCAGGGGCAGCGGGATATGAAGCCCACCGCCATCACCCAGCTGATTGAACAGGTGGGCAAGGTAGCGCTGGCATTGCCCCTGGCCTGGCTCGGCAGCCGCTGGGGCATCGCGTATTCCGCCGCGGGCGCCCTGTTGGGCACATCCGTTGCCGAGGGCGTGGCTCTGCTGTATATTTTCATCATCAGCCGCAGACGGATGCCCGCCTTCATGGCGCGGGAGCAGGACGAAAGCCGGGAGATCATGAGCACCCGGGAAATTCTCCGGCAACTGCTGATCATCGCCATCCCGATTACGCTGTCCTCCTGCATCGTTCCCCTGGCCTCCACCATCGACTCCGGCATGTTGGTGACGCTGCTGGTCAATAACGGCATGGCACGGAAGGAAGCCGTCTCTCTCTACGGCAACTATTCCGGCATGGTGCTGGTGCTAATTAACGTACCCACTGCCCTGGCGCAGGCCATTTCCATGAGTCTGGTGCCCGCGATTTCCCATGTGTTTACCCTGAATAAGCAGGACGCCGTGCGCAGGCAGGCCTCTCAGGGGCTGCGGTTCGCGTTCCTGCTGGGCTTTCCCTGCTCCCTTGGCCTGAGCGTGCTGGCAAAGCCCATTCTGTCCCTGCTGTATTCCGCCACCCTCACCCCGGAAAGTCTGGAAATCACCGCCCAGCTGCTGCAGGTCAGCGCGCTGACGGTGGTGGTCTTCATGCTGGTGCAGGCCACCAGCGCCATCCTGCAGGGCATGCGCCGTCAGCGCATTCCCATGTACACCCTGATGCTGGGCGTACTGCTGAAGATTCTGCTGAACTATTTATTGGTAAAAACACCTTCCGTCAATATCCACGGCGCGCCTATCGCGTCCCTGACCTGTTATACCGTTTCCGCCGTGCCGAACCTGATTTTTGTGATGAAAATCGCGAAAATGCCCTTCGACTGGAAGGAATGGATTGCTAAGCCTCTGGGGGCCTCCGCGGTGATGTACGGCGTAGTCTACGCCGCGAAGCGCATGCTGCCCGAGGGGCGGCTGACTACCGTTGCCCTGTTGGTGCTGGGTGTCACGGTATTTGTTGCGGTCGCTATCGCCATCGGCGCGCTGAAAAAAGAAGACCTTACTTCCCTCCGCAGAAAGAAAGCATAAAGGAGGTTCCCCCATGCCTTCCATTGTTGTAGTTCCGTTGGGGCCGGGTGACCCTTCCCTGCTGACGCTGGGCGCCATGGAAGCGCTGAGCAACGCCCGGGCGCTTGTTCTTCGCACCGGCATCCATGACGCGGTGCCGTTCCTGAAAGAAAAGAACATCGACTTTGCCACCATGGACGAGCTGTACGGCAAGTGCGATGATTTTGACCGCCTGAACGACACGATTGCCGGCCTTTTGTGGCAGTGGGCGGCCGATATGCCCATCACCTATGCCGTGGCGGATCCCTCCTCGGATGAAACCGTCCGCGCCCTTTTCCGGCTGCGTCCGCAGCACGGCGAAATTACCCTCCTGCGCGGCGTCACGGAGGATTAAGTCGGAGGCCAAGCGGGCTTAGGGAGACAAGGCAT
>JAZUDA010000002.1:0-1655 GCA_045639455.1 Clostridia bacterium
TCATCTTCGCCTACCGTGAATATTCCACCCAGTATGAGAAGAAGGTATTTTCGCCCATCGTGAACAGCCGTCTTCGCCGCTGATTTTTCTTGACAACCGGCTCCTGATGCGTTACAATCATTTCGTTGCACGTGCAACGAATATGGATAACGTATCAGGAGTTTTTTTATGCCCGCATACACAAGAGACCTGACTGTTGCCTCCCGCTGTGCCGCCATGTTCCGTCAGGAGCGCCTGGCGGATACCGGCCTGACCGGGTGGCAATATTCCTTCATCACGCACCTGCACAGGCAGCCCGGGCTGACGCAGGAGCAGCTGGCGGATACTCTTCACCTGAACAAAAGCAGCGTCACGAGGAACCTTGTTTCGCTGGAGGAGGCGGGCTTCGTGCGCCGCGTGCCTTCCCTAACCGACAAGCGTACCGTGCAAGTTTACCTGACTCCCGCGGGCGAGGGGCTGGTGCCTGTCATTCAGCGGGTACTGAAAGAATGGAGTTCGCTTGTTACCGAGGGATTTTCCCCGGAAGAGTTGACCCAGCTGAGCGTGTTGCTTGAAAGGCTTCGGCGGAACGCCGAGAATTATCTGGAGGCGCAGAAGAAAAAATGAAACGGATTTTGGCTTATCTAAAGCCCTACACCATGACCATCGCGGGCATCCTGTTTCTGAAACTGTTTGCCGCGCTGATGGATTTGCTGATTCCTTCCATACTGGAAATCATCATTGACCAGATTATCCCCACGGGTTCCGTGCCGCGAATCTTCCTGTGGGGCGGTGTGATGATTGTCTGCTCCGTTCTGGCGATTGTAACCAACGTATCCGCCAACCGCCGCACCTCCATCATGTCCGGCAATGTGACTGGCGTGATTCGTCACGATCTGTTTGAAAAGGTGTCCTACCTTGCCCCTTCCCAGATTGACGATTTCACCGCGTCATCCCTGATTTCCCGTCTGACAAGCGACACCTACAACATCAACCAGTTCATTTCCCGTATGCTGCGTTTGGGTGTCCGCTCCCCCATCCTGCTGCTGGGCGGCATTATCATTACCCTGACGCTTGACCCGGTACTGACGCTGGTACTGCTGGCCATGTTGCCGCCGATTATCGTTATCACTTACTTCGTCACCAAGAAATCCATCCCCATGTACACTCATGTGCAGGAAACACTGGACAAGCTGGTGCGCACGGTACAGGAGAATATCACCGGCATCCGCGTAATCAAGGCGTTATCCAAGTCCGAATATGAGCGTCAGCGCTTTGACGGCGTGAATACGGGACTGTCGGACGAGGAGCAGAACGTATCCCTGGTGACCGCTGTTTCCAAGCCCGCCAATACGCTGATTCTGAACATCGGGCTCACGCTGGTGGTGCTGGCAGGCGCGTTCCGCGTGAACTCCGGCCTGACCCAGCCCGGTAAAATCATCGCTTTCCTCAGCTACTTCTCCACCATTCTGAACGCCCTGCTGGGCATCACCCGCATTTTCACCATTGCCACCAAGGGCATCGCCTCCGGCAACCGTGTCAGCGAGGTGATGGACAGCAAGGAGCTGCTTTTGCCTGAGGAGAAGGAAGAACGTGGCGGGGACGACTACATTGTCTTCGACCATGTCAGTTTCTCCTATAACAAGGTGGAAAACAATATCACCGATTTGTCCTTC
>JAZUDA010000003.1:0-1923 GCA_045639455.1 Clostridia bacterium
TCTTTTTCGGCCGGTTTTGCTTTGTCAAAAACATCCTTATGAGTCTTTGACATCGGATAACTTCTCTTTTCTACTTATTTTATTCCGGTAAATCCCAAATTTTCTGCATAATGACACTTTCGCCACCCAGGTTTTCGTAGAACACGGTGCAGATTCTGCCGTCTGCCAGTTCCACGGAGGCAGGATATCCCAGGTCACCGCTTGCCGCATCATCGGTCAGGACCCAGTCAGTATCCCAGGTTTTGCCGCCGTCCGGGGACAGCATGGCACGGATTCCGTAGGGCGCCTCCCGGTAGCCATAGACAGAAATCAGCGTTCCGCTTGAGTGGAGAAGCAGGTGGGCAGGTGCGCCGCCCAGCGGGCCCAACAGCGGCCGCGGCTTTGAAAACGTGTTCCCGTTATCTGATGATTCGCATTGATAGGTGGAGAAGACTTTTTTTCCACCGCCCAGGCTGGAGCCGTGCAGGCTTTGCACCCGGATATGGACGATGATTTTTCCTCCCGGCAGCTGAACCGCGTGGGGCTCGCAGGATAACAGCAGCTCTCCCTCCGGCGTATGGATGTTTTCAATCTCCGAAATCACCCGGAAACGGTCATCGCCGTCCATCACGCAGGCCTGAAGGTAGGGCGTTTCGCCGCCATCCGGCTTGTCGTCCCGGAAGAACCGGCTACCGATGTAGAGCAGGGAACCGTCATTCATCCGCATGGGACCGTGGGGTGCTGTCACAGGGGAACGCATCAGTTTCCCGAAAGAATAGCCGCCGTTCTCGCTGATTTTGTAGGTGGAACCCAGGTATTCCCGCTCATTTCCCAGCGATTCCGCCACATCAAGGTAGGCCTGAGACAGGCTCTTTCTTGCTTCATCCGGCCAGGCATGCATATCCCGGCTTTCGTTCCATATCCGTTGCTGAGCGATGGTGTTATTGAAGGACGTGACAATGACCCGCCCGTTTCCGAAGGGTACGATTCCACTATCCCGGTCATCCAAAGGAGTATCAATGGTGACGGCGGGGGCGGACCAGGTTCTCCCCTCATCCCGGCTGTAACAGATGATTGCCTTGCCAAACGGGCAGATATGCTTCAGTCGAAAGCCGGAGGCGGTCATGGCCAGCGTACCATCCTGAAGCCGCGCGATGGAAGGCCAGGCAAAATAGCGAAAAACGGAATCCGGGTTGGAAGCACTTTTGTCAAGGGCAAATTACACCTTTTTCTCGAAAACACAAAGAATCTCAAAATTACTGACCGGGAAGCATGTCTCCCCGGTCTTTTCATGTGCCTTGCCTATCAACTCAATTAAACCCATGATTTACAACTAATTTACATCCACCGCCCTATCTATCGCCCGCAAAAAATGCTATACTTCTACTGAGGTGGTACCATGAAACACAGAATACTGATTGTTGAGGACGACCCCGCTATCGCAACGCTGATTTCCTCCACGTTGACTGTCTCCGGTTATGAGACCGTGTGCGCAGCAGATGGTAAGCTGGCCCTCGATGCGATCTGTTCCGGGCATTTCGATCTGGCGCTTTGTGATATTATGCTGCCCGAACTGGACGGCTTTGAACTGTTGCCTTATATGAAGGAACAGGAGATTCCGGTCATCTATGTATCTGCCAAGGCAGATGTGCAAAGTCGAGTAAAAGGCTTGCGGTTGGGTGCCGAGGATTATCTGGTTAAGCCATTTGATATTCTTGAGCTAATGGTGCGGATGGAGAAAGTCTTGGCACGCGCAGACAAGCTGCCCAAACAGCTGACCTACCGGGACATCACAGTAGACGAAGAAAGCTGCACCGTAACGCGCAATGGTGACGTCGTTTCGCTAAAGCACATGGAGTATGAATTGTTGCTCACACTCCTGCGTCACCCCGGTATGGTGATGACACGGGAGAGCCTGCTGCATCAGGTGTGGGGCGATGAATA
>JAZUDA010000004.1:0-6416 GCA_045639455.1 Clostridia bacterium
TTGTCACGCCGCCTGTGCAGATGACTGAACAGCAGCCCGCGTCTCGCCAGCGTTTAACATCCGCCGCCAGCTGTTTTGCCTGGCTCTGGTAGGTCGCGGTTCCCTTTGTATCCAGGTCGATTGCCCTGTCCGGGGACAGTCCCGCCTGTCCTGTCAGGAACTCGCTCAACGTAACCACGCAATGGCGGCGCATATGTTCAAGCAGCGTATCCGGCTGGAAATAGAGGTTTTCCTGTTCCCGCACCGCCTCGCCCCGCTCCACGGACATGGTGAATTCCTCCGCCTGCGCCAGGATCCGGTTCATGCACTTTTCCCGGAAACCGTTGGGCTGCTCCAAGAGCAGAATGGGGTTGTCCGCCCAGTCGAATACGGTCACCAGATTCCGGCACAGCACATGCAGCCACGCGTTGCCGCGCCGCAGCGGGATGCCCGAGGCGAGAGACTCCGCGTCCGCAAGCCAGCGTGCCCGCTCATAGGTAATTTCCGCGCCGTCATCGCCGGCGGGTGCCTTTGTGGTGTCCAGTGTATGGATTGTCTGCAGTGCCCGCTTCGGCATGGGGGCTGAGCGCAGAATCGCCTGCATCCGTTCGGACGCGGCCTCATATTCCTCTTCCTTCAACAGAAATTCATTTGCCGGGGGCACGGTAATGTTTTTCTGCCGTCCAGTGCTGCGCTGGCTCTGCACATCGAACATGCGGATGGTATCAATCTCGTCATCGAAAAACTCAATCCGCACCGCGCTGATTTCCTGCGGAGGATAGATATCGATGATATCACCGCGGCGTGCGCACTGTCCCTTGCCCTCCACCATTTCCACCCGCTCGTAGCCGGCACGCAGAAGGGCGTCAATCAGCTCCGCGGGGTCAATTACCTGCCCCTCGGACAGGGTAATCATGCGGGCGCGGAAAAGAGACGGCGAGATATACTGATCCATCGCCGCCTCATAAGTCAGGCTGACAAACCCCGCCTGTCCTTGTGACAGACGGTAGAGCGCGTTCAGGCGCAGCCAGTTGGCGTCATTGCTGGAGGACGCCCGGGTGAACTCCACCTCGCGGGCAGGCAGTGCCCAGGTTTGCCCCGGCAAAAACTGCCCCACATCCTCTGCCAGATGATTTGCCCGCAACTCCGTTGTCACAATGGCCATCACGGGCCGCTTTGTTTTTTCATGCAGAGCCGCCGCAAGGAAGGGTGTGATGCCTTCCGATGTCTGGTACAACGCTACGGTTTCGTTTTTTTCCGCTGCCTCCAGCAGCTCCTGAAATTCCTTTGATTTGTTCAGGCCGGAAAAAAGCCCATTAAACATTCCCGTTTTCCGCCTTTTTCGTTTTGCCCGTATTGAAGGACCGCATCGCGGCATCCATTCCTTCCCGAATCCACGTCAAGATTGCCTCGGACGCGTTATCAAACGCCGTATACATAACCTTGCGTTCCTCTTCCGTCTGGTAATGGGACAGCACCCAATCCTTCAAATCCCAACCCTCGGGCTTGCTTCCTGTTCCCACACGGAACCGTGGAAACTGATCGCTGCCGGTCAGGTAGACAATATTGCGCATACCGTTGTGAGTGCCCGCGCTGCCCGACTTGCGGATGCGAAGCGCGCCGTCCGGCAAATCAATATCATCGTATACCACCGCCAGGTTTTCGATGGGACACTTGTACCAGTTCAGCAACTCCACCACCGCCGTACCCGACAGGTTCATATAGGTTTGCGGCTTGACCAGCACAATTTTCTGCCCGTTGTAGAAGCCTTCGCCAATCAGGCTTTTCATGGCGCTCCTGTTCACGGGGATATTCAGCTTCTGCGACAGAATCTCCACCACGTCAAAGCCAACATTGTGCCGTGTATGGTCATATTCTCTGCCCGGATTGCCCAGGCCAACGATCAGATACATATTTCGTCCTCCGATTCTTCAATAAAAAGCGGAGACAGCGTTTTTCTGCCTCCGCCAGATTGTTTCTTACGCGTCCTGCAGCCAGGAAGCAGGATGAATGTTAAAGCCCTCACCGGTAGCATCCGGCTCCATCACCATCAGCGCCTTGGTGTTCGGCATCCGCTTGCGGTCGTTCTGCGCGGTAGCCATGACGAACGCCATGCCCATTACCTGCACCTTGAATTCCCGCATCAGCTCGCACATGCCGCGGGCCGTTCCGCCGCCGCGAAGGAAGTCGTCCACGATCAAGCACTTCTGGCCTTCCTGAACCGCGCGGCGGGACAGGGACATGGTCTCAATGCTGCCGGAGGAACCCGTCACATAGTTGATATTGACAGCGGAGCCTTCGTATACCTTGCTGACACGCCGTGCAATCACCAGTGGCACACCCAGAGCGTTGGCGGCGGAGAAGGCCACCGGGATGCCCTTGGTCTCCATAGTCAGGACGAAGTCAGGGCGGCTCTCGTAATACTCCTGCGCGATGATGGTACCCATCTTTTCCACATAACCGGGCATGGAGAGGATATCCGCGAAATAGAGATAATTGCCGGGCAGCACCCGGGACGGATCCATCAGCGTCTCGCAGATTTCATTCAGCACGCGAATCGCCGCCGGGCGGCTCATCCCCGCCAGGAAGCGGACACCGCCGGCCGCGCCCGTTACCGTTTCCACCGTGCCCAGGTCGAAATCCTTGACCACATCGCGCAGGATATCGATATCCTCGCTCATGGTTGACTTGGCGGAGCCGAACTTCTCGCAGAAGTAGGACAGGGTGAACAGCTTGTTGGGCGACTCGGACAGAATATGAAGCATGGCGGCCATGCGCTCGTTACGGCGAATCTTCTCCATCGTTACATTACACTCCCGACAACATAATCGATACGCGTTACAGTATAGCACATTTTCTCGAATAATTCCATAGTTTTTCAAAAATTCATTCGTGTTTTTTTGCCTTTTTCTTCGGTTCTCGGTGTAAAAAGGGCCATCAGACGCGCTGATGGCCACTTTTTCAGATAAAGTGTCTTACTTGCGGGGCGGAGCATTGCACTTCGTGCAGCGCGACAGCTTGTTGTAGGGTGCCTCGTCCAGCTGGGAATAATAGAACGCCGTCAGAGGCAGGTATTTGTCGGTCACGGAGGAGCAGTACTGATCCGCGTGGTAGAGGGAACCGCCCCTGGGGTTATAGTACACAATCGTTTCGCCGGCGGGCGGGCCATAGCTGGGTGCGGCCGTAGGAGGTGGAGTGGGCGTCGCGGGATCCTCCGTGCTGACTGCCTCGTTGGTCTGCAGGGAGGTGGGATCCACATACCAATCTCCGTTTTCCTTCAGCATCACAACGGAGAAGCGATAGGTGGTATCCGCCTTGCCATTCTGTTTGTTGATGGCAACCGTCATGGTCACCGTGCGGGAGGCATCACTTTCCGTGCCGGAGATTTTTTCCACCTTGTAGGCGGTGGGAATCCTGTTCACCAGAATGGTAAACAGCGCCTGCTTCGCATTTTCCTGCTTCGTCCGCCAGGCAGTAGAACACAGGTTCAGCATACCGTCATAATCGTTGATACCCCACGCGCTCATGAAAGCACGGGCTTGGGTTTCCGCGCCGGAAACAGGTTCAGGGGTGACAACGGGTGCTGCGTAGGGGTTTTCCACCGCGGGATCCGAATTGACTCCGGCGCTGTAGGTGCCGGTATTGCCGGTATAGCCGTTAAAACTGATGGTGGAGGTAGTCGGCTGAGGCTGCGCGGGAGAAGTGAGCTTGTCCGCGATGCCTGTATACAATCCAACGCCCGCAATTACAATCAGCGCCAGATACACCAACGTGACTGTCAGGCGGCTGGAGTGATTGAAGCAGCGGCAAATCCACATGACCAAAAGGCCAATGATCGCCGCCCCAACGAAGAAGCCCTTCAGAAGCGGCTGCTTCGTTACCAGGGAAATCACAAACAGAGCCGGCAGCACCAGCAGCATCAGGAGCCCCAGCGCCATACCGGTATTGTCCCGCTCGGGCGTGGTCACAGCCTGCTCCTCCGGTGGAAGCTGCTCCTGCGCGTTCTGAGGCGGATAATCCTGATATCCGTTCTGCTGATAGCCCTGCTGTCGGTAATCCTGCTGAGGGTAGCCTTGCTGCGGATAGCCGGGCTGATACCCCTGCTGCTGATACCCCTGCCCATAGCCCTGTTGATAGCCGGGCTGCTGGGTATACATATTCGGGTAGCCCTGCTGGGGCTGCGTCTGCTGATTCTGATAAGGGTAGCCGGGCTGCTGATAGCCGCCTACATAGTTCTGATAGCCCTGCTGGGGCTGCTGGACGTATCCCTGCTGCGTATAACCCTGCTGAGGCTGCTGGGAATACGCGGGCTGTTGATAGCCCTGACTCTGCGGCGGATACGCCGCGTTATTCTGCTGACCCGCCTGGCTCGAACGCGCGGTCCGCTGGGGCCGCATACCGTAGGTCGGGGTGCTTGTATACTTGGAACGGTTATTCATGGAGTCAATCCCTTTCTTCGGGTCCTCGTGCTCTGTCGACACGCCGTAACAGTATAGCACAAAGAGTGGAAATAGAAAAGAGTTTTTTCATTAAGATGACAAAAATATTACAAAAAAGTCACTTGTCTTTCGGGGATTGTTTTCCGGCGCGGGCTATGGTATAATACAAATGAGTTCCGGCGGTCTGAAAATAGCCGGATAAGGAGAATTCCCGCCATGAAAGAAATGATGTGGGCATATCTGATCCACCTTGGCAGCAATATGTGGAACGATGCCGTCGGGCCGGATCCCGTGGTATCCTTCGGCGAGGGAACGTTGCGCAGGCAGCTGCCGGTTTATCACCAGGAAATGCTGGCGGAGCGCGAAATTTGGCGGAACACGGTTGACTTTGCCGCAGTGGAGGGCGTCAACACGCTGGTTATCGACCTGGGTGAGGGGCTTCAGTATGAATCCCACCCGGAGCTGGCTATACCCGGTGCCTGGACAAAGGACGAGCTTCGTGCCGAGTTGGCCCGTCTCCGCAGCATGGGCATTACCCCGATCCCCAAGCTGAACTTTTCCGCCTGCCACGATGCCTGGCTGGGTGAATACCGCTTGATGCGCTGCACGGACACCTACTACCGTGTCCGCAGGGAGCTGATTGACGAAGTCTGTGTCCTGTTCGATCATCCCGCCTATTTTCAGATCGGCATGGATGAGGAAAACCTTGCCTGTCAGCGTACCATGGGCATTGTCACCATCCGTAATGAGGCACAGTGGTGGAAGGATTTCTATATGCTGGTGGACGACTGCGAACGCAACGGTGCCCGCGCCTGGTGCTGGTCGGACTACTACTGGGAGCATCCCGATGTCTTTGCCCGGCGCATGCCCAAGTCCGTCCTGCAATCCAACTGGTGCTATGATGAATTGAAGCCCAAGGGGCCTGATGGGCACTATCCCAATATAAGCTACCAGGCCTACATCGATCTTGACAGACTTGGTTACGATCAGGTGCCCACTGCCTCCTGCTGGGGCTACATTCACAATATTGAACAGACCGTGCTGCTGGCGCTGCACGAAAAGCTGGACCCGGAGCGTTTGTACGGATTTATGGCGGCACCGTGGGTCTTTACCACGGAGCTGAACCGCTATGCGCTGATGGACAACGCGCACAAGCTGGGCCTGTGCCGAAAGAACTACGAAAAGCGTTTTCGTCCCTGACAGAACAGGAAATTACATAAAAATCGGAGGTCTTTGAAATGAGCAACTATCCCGCATTCCTTTCCGAAATGATCCGCACCTTGACCGAAATGTACCGCCACGGCTGGGACGAGCGCAACGGCGGCAACGTTTCCATGCTGCTGGAAGAAGCGGACGCGACCGCCTTCCTGGGCGATGCCAAGCCCATTCGTACCTACCCTACCGGGTTCGATTGCCCCTCTCTGGCCGGAAAGTATTTCCTGGTAACCGGCACCGGCAAGTACTTCAAGAATGTGGAGATTGATCCCGAGGGCAACCTGGGCATCATCCGCATCACCGCGGACGGCAAAAATTATGAACTGCTATGGGGCTACAGCCACGGCGGCAAGTGCACCTCCGAACTGCCCGCCCATCTGATGAGCCATGAAGCGCGTCTGGCAGCGAACCCTGCTAACCGCATCATCATGCATTGCCACCCCAACAATCTGCTGGCCATGACCTTTGTCCACGATTTGGATGAAAAGGCCTTCACCCTGTCCCTGTGGCGGATGATTTCCGAGGGCGTTGTCGTATTCCCCGAAGGCGTTGCCGTTCTGCCCTGGATGCTGTGTGGCACCAATGAAATTGGCCTCGCTACCGCGGAAAAGATGACCGACCGCCGTCTTGTCGTATGGGCCCAGCACGGCATCTACGGTGCCGGCAACGACCTGGATGAGGCCTTTGGCCTGATTGAAACCGCTGAAAAGTGCGCTGATGTCTACATGAAGATTGCACATCTGCCCATCAAGCAGCAGATTGAGGACGAAGTCGGAGGCCAAG
>JAZUDA010000005.1:0-1583 GCA_045639455.1 Clostridia bacterium
GTCATTTCTTTGCTCCCGAGGACAATGTGGATCGGATTATTATCAGTTTCTGCAACCCGTGGGGTGAAAAAAAACGCCACGAAAAGCGGCGTTTGACTCATCCCAGAATGCTGCTGCTGTACCGGGACTTCCTGCGCGACCGCGGAGAAATCTGGTTCAAAACAGACGACGACGGATTGTTTGACGACTCCGTCCGGTACTTTCAGGAATCCGGCTTCACCATCCGCTATCTGACGCGTGACCTGCACGCAGACGGATTCACCCCCAACTATGTGTCCGAGCACGAGGCCAAGTTCACACAATTGGGGGTGCCTACCAAGTTCCTGATTGCGGTGAAGAATCCTTAAAGATCCTTCAGCCACAAGGCATAGGATGCGTCCGAAGGCATACGCCAGTCTGTCCGGGGGGACAAATCCACCGTACCCACCTTAGGGCCGTCCGGTACGCAGGAACGCTTATACTGCTGAATAAAGAACCGGCGCATGAAGGTCTTCAGCCAGTGATGAATGGTATCATCATTGTACACACCGGCAAAAACATACTTCGCCATGCGGAAAATCTTTTCCGGGGCAAAACCGAAGCGGATAAAGTAATACAGGAAGAAATCATGCAGCTCGTAGGGGCCCACAAGATCCTCCGTTTTCTGGCTGATTTTTCCCTCGTTGTCCGCGGGCAGCAACTCCGGTGAAACAGGCGTATTCAGAATATCGGTCAGTACCTCCGGAAGCTTTCCGGAGGCTTTTTTCGCCTCATAGGCAACTACTTTCCGAATCAGCGTCTTGGGAATGGAGGCGTTCACGCCGTACATACTCATATGGTCGCCGTTATAGGTTGCCCAGCCAAGAGCCAGCTCGCTCAGGTCGCCGGTACCCACCACCATGCCGCCGGTCTGGTTGGCAATATCCATCAGCACCTGGGTCCGTTCACGGGCCTGGGCGTTTTCAAATGTCACGTCATGCTGCTGCGGATCATGACCGATATCTTCAAAGTGCTGCATTACGGACTTGCCGATTTCCACCGTACGGAAAGTCACACCCAGCTCCTCGCACATCATCTCCGCGTTGGAGCGGGTGCGATGGGTCGTTCCGAAGCAGGGCATGGTCACCGCCACCACATCAGTACGGGGACGGTTCAGCAAATCCATGGCATGCACCATCACAAGGAGTGCAAGGCAGGAATCCAGACCGCCCGAAATACCCACAACGGCCGTCTTGGCCCAGGCATGGGTCAGCCGTTTCGCCAATGCATGAGCCTGAATGGACAGAATCTTTGCCGCCCGTCTGTCCATTTCTGCTTCATCCTCGGGTACAAAGGGATTGGGCGCGTAGTGACGGGTCAGTTTTGTTTCCGTCACATCTTGATGGAACATAACCGTTCTGACTGAAGAATCGGCATCATTTTCAAAGAAATCATCCTGCTGGCGCCTTGCCGTAATGGCCTGCACATCCAGCTCCGTCACCGTCATTTTTCCCTGCGCAAAGGGTTCATTCTCCGCCAGTACCTTGCCCATTTCCGCAATCAGATGATGGCCTGTCCATACGCTGTCCTGCGTGGACTCGCCCGCGCCGGCATTGGCACAGACA
>JAZUDA010000006.1:0-2057 GCA_045639455.1 Clostridia bacterium
TTGATAATATGCCTTGTCTTCCTAAGACCGCTTGGCCTCCGACTTGCTCATCAGCGGCGGGTAGGAATCGTCTACCGCCCATGTCTGCGCGGCCTGAAGGGCGGCGGGCAGATTTTTGTTCAGCTCGGTCAGGAACAGACCTGCGGGGATTTCTTCCTCCAGGCTCACATCCATCAGCTCATGCTTTCCCCAGATGCCTACCGACAGCGGAGAAGCAAACGACATCACGATATGGGGATTAAATCCTTTGGAGTACTTGATAGGCAGGCCGCTGCGCCGCAGGGCGCGCTGCATGGATCGCATCAGATCCAGGTGGCCGATGTGCCGCACCAGTTCCCCCTTCTCGAAAGAAATAATCATTCGCATGCCTTGCACACCCCTTTCATCCGCTGCAGCCCGCAGCCCTGGCAGCCCTTGCGGCAGTCCGGGGTCACCTGGCCCTTCATGGCCTTTTCATGCTCGCGCCACAGGAACTCCTTGGTTACGCCCGCATCGATAAAGTCCCACGGAAGGATTTCGTCCTTTTCCCGGACGCGGTTGGCATAGAACGCCGGGTCAAGCCCGCAGTCCGCGAAAGCCTCCATCCACTTGTCAAACAGGAAAGAATCATTCCAGCCGTCCAGCTTGCAGCCCTTGCGCCAAGCCGTCTCAATCACATCCGCAATCCGGCGGTCGCCGCGGGCCACGCAGGCCTCCAGGAAGGTGACGTCCGGGGCATGCCAGCGGAAGTCCACGCCCTTGATGCGCAGTACCTTGCAAAGATAGGCCTGCTTTTCCTTCAGCATATCCATGCTGTCCTGCGCCTCCCACTGGAAAGGCGTAAAAGGCTTGGGAACAAAGCTGGAGGCGGAGCAGGTAACGCGGAGCCCCTTGGCCCGCTGCCCCTTAGGAATAGAGAAGTAAATATCAACTGCCTTCTGGGCCAGATCACCGATGCCGTCCAGATCCTCATAGGTTTCCGTTGGCAAGCCGATCATGAAGTAGAATTTGATGGCGCTCCACCCTCCGCTGAAGCACTCCGTCACGCGGGTAATCACATCGTCCATGGTGACGCCCTTGTTGATGACATCGCGCAGGCGCTGGGTACCCGCCTCCGGGGCGAAGGTCAGGCTGGTCTTGTGAACTTTTTGGGTTTCATTCAGAGAATCCTGCACCGGACTTGTAAGCCGGAGCGAGGGCAGAGAGATGGAAACCCGTTTATCGGAGAAGCGCTCGTTCAGCGCCTTGGTCAATTCCGTGATGCAGCTGTAGTCGCCGGAGGACAGGGAAGAAAGGGACATTTCCTCATACCCTGTGGCTTTTTCCAGTTCCTCCGCCATCTGCAACAGCGTTTCCACGGAACGTTCCCGCACCGGGCGGTACAGAATGCCCGCCTGGCAGAAGCGGCAGCCGGCGGTACAGCCCCGCATGATTTCCAGCATAATGCGGTCAAAAACGATTTCCGTATACGGAACAACGATTTTTTTCGGAGCGAAGGCATGGTCGAAATCGGTGACGATTGCCTTCACCACCTTCTCCGGTGCCTCAGGGCAGTTGGGTGTGAAGGAGGCGATTGTGCCGTCCTCATGATAGTTTACATCGTACAGTGCCGGCACATACACACCCCGCAGAGCGGCCAGCTTCTTCAGACAGGAAAGGCGGCTCTCGCCGGATTTTTTCCAATCGCGGATAACCTGATTCAGCTCCAGCATGGTCTCCTCGCCATCGCCGATCATAAAGGCATCGATGAAGGGTGCCAAAGGCTCCGGGTTGAACGCGCAGGGGCCGCCCGCTACCACGATGGGCGCATGCTCCGCCCGGTCAGCGGAACGCAAGGGGATGCCGCCCAGGTCCAGCATTTCCAGAATGTTGGTAAAGCTCATCTCGTATTGCAGGGTAAAGCCCACCACGTCGAACTCGTTCAGGGGGGTGCGTGTCTCCCAGGAAAACAGTGGAATTCCCTCCCGGCGCAGGCCGGAAAGCATATCCGGCGCAGGCATAAAGACACGCTCGCAGACGGACCAGCTCTGCTCGTTAATCAGGGAATAGAGAATTTTCATGCCCAGATGGGACATGCC
>JAZUDA010000007.1:0-4735 GCA_045639455.1 Clostridia bacterium
ATGTACACATAACCGCGTTCCCCGTCATAGTCGATGGCGGCGTATTCGTCCGTCACATAGGTGATGCGGAAACGCTCATCGCTGGGCAGCTTGGCGGTCATGGGGGCGTTCTTGACGGGGGAGGAGCGCATATATGCTTCATAAGCGAAGAAACCTTCGGTGGAGACGGCATCCGGGCTGTCCGGGTCGGTATAGTCCAGCACCACGGCTTCGCCCGTATGGATGTAGCCGCTCTTGCCTTTGTAGGTGGCAGCTGCGTATTTTTCATTCACCTGCGTCAGTTGCAGCAGCACCCGCTCCGGTACACGGATCACGTTGGGCATATTGGGCTTGGGCTCGGTACGCAGCCAGCCGCCTGCGGGGAAGTAGGCATAATAGGTCTCGCCCGCCTCGGCGGCGAGGGCGCAGGACGCGGCCAGCGTCAGCAACAAAAGCAAAAGCAATACCAACTTTTTCATACCGGATCTCCTTTATTCATTACCCGCGGTTACCTGAAGGAAAACCTCCTCCAGCGGGGTCTGTCCCGGCTGTAGCCGCAGCAGGGGATAACCGTTTTCCCGGCAGAAGTCGTACAAAGCGGCGGGGGCGTGTTCCGTGCAGGAGAGACGGGCCTCCAGCACGCCGGGCTGCTCGCGGGCGAGCAGCTGTACATGGGTGACAAACGGGAGCGCACTCAATTTCGGAAAAAGGTCATTCTGCTCTCCCACGATGGAAATACGCAGCGCGTTCTCCCCGCGGAGGTTTGTCAGCTCTTTCATGGAGCCGGAAAGCACGGTTTTCCCCTCGTGCAGGATGACGGCGCGTTGGCATACCTGCTGCACCTCTCCCAACAGATGGGAGGAGAAAATCACGGTATGCGTTTCACCCAGCTTGGTCATCAGCTCCCGGACCTCTACTACCTGACGGGGATCAAGCCCCACGGTGGGCTCATCCAGTACCAGCACAGGCGGGTCCCCGCACAGCGCCTGGGCAAGACCGGCGCGCTGCCGATAGCCCTTGGACAGGTGCCCCACCAGGCGGTGCCGCAGTTCGGTAAGGCCCGTGCAGGCCATCACCTCGCCCACATGGCGGCGGATGTCGCTTTTCGCCACACCCTTCAGGTCAGCGGCGAAGCACAGGTATTCCTCCACCGTCATTTCATCGTACAGCGGAGGCTTTTCAGGTAGATAGCCGATTAGGCGCTTCGCGGCGCGGGGGTCACGGGACATATCATGGCCGTCCACGAGGACGGTGCCGGAATCGGGGGACAGATAGCCTGTAATCAGGTTCAGCGCCGTGGTTTTCCCGGCGCCGTTTTGCCCCAGCAGGCCCAGAATACAACCTCGCGGTAGCTCAAAGGACAGGTCGCACAGCGCCTTCACAGGCCCGTAGGACTTGCATACGCGGTCAACACTCAGCATCATTTTTCGTTCTCCGTGGAGATATCATAGGGACGAAGAAGCGCAATTTCTTCATCCGTCAGGGAACGGTATTTCCCCTCCGGCAGGTCATCCCCAAGTACAAGCGGGCCGAAGGTCTCCCGATGGAGCCGGGTCACATTCTTGCCCCGCGCCTCAAACATCCGCTTGACCTGGTGGAACTTGCCCTCGTGAATGGTCAGTCGTCCGGAACAGCCGTCCCCCAGTATTTCCAGTGAAGCGCTTTCACAGGTGAAATCAGGCAGCACCAGCCCCCGGGCGAAGGCATCAATGTCCTCCACGGTCAGAGGCGCGTCCACCCGGGCAAGATAGGTCTTGTCCACATGCCGGCGGGGGGACAGCATGAAATGGGCCATGGCACCGTTATCGGTGAACAGCAGCAGGCCTGTGGTGTCCTTGTCCAGACGGCCCACGGGCATCACTTCCCGGGCATGGAACAGGGGCGGCAGCAGATCCATCACGGTGGGCTGTTTCGGGTCACGGGCGGCAGTCAGGACGCCTGCGGGCTTATTCATCATCAGGTAGTAGTGTTCCCGATAGCTGATGCTCTGCCCGTTGACCAGCACTTCCTCGGGATTTACATGGAGGGACGGGTCACGGACGGGAACGCCCGATACTGTCACGCTGCCCCGGCGAATCAATTGCTGTGCCTGTGTGCGGGTGCCGAAAGCCTGCATCACCAGCAGCTTGTCCAAACGAAAATCCATTGATTAAGCCTCTTTTTTCAGCAGATGGGAGCAAGTGATCATGGGACGAAGGGGCGCCGGCAGAAGCCAGGCGGGAATCAGGGGCCACATCCGCAGGAAATCCACCTGTTCAAAGCTCCAGTCGATCAGGAAAACCTCCAGCGTATCGCGGCCGAAGTAATACAGCAGTACCAGGAAGGGTGCCCAGGTCAGCAGGTTCAGCAGGAATACGCCCACGCGGCTTACCCGGTTGCCCCGCAGCAGCGAACGGTTGCGGGCAAGCGTGAAAGATACGCCGTGGTCTTCAAGGAAAGCATAGCGGATGGAGCTGACAAAGAACCCACCCAGCAAACCAACGGCGAACAGACAGGCAAAAATGCCGATCAGGCCGTAAATCCCGTCCGCCAGCCCGCCGTCCGGGCGAAGCTTCGCGCCCAGGTCGCACAGCAGGGGGATCAGGGCGGTCAGCTCGTCATAGGCTTTAACCGTGTTGTAGGCGTATACGGCGCTCGCGGCCAGCGGAACGAAAAAGACGGGCGACCGCAGGAATGCGGTCGCGCCGATGGCCCACTTCACCGCGTATCCGGACAGGCAGAACGGACGGAACGGATTGCCACGATAAAGCTCCGCCGCGGCGCCGCCAAGCGCGGTATAGAGCGGGAAAAACAGAAATACCATTACCAACGCGCAGACCGCGTAGGCGGCCAAACGGTAGGCAGGGTATTTGATAAACACAAACGCGAAGGCTGCGGTACAGCCCAGCAGCAAAATAGCATGGATAATGAGTACACCCATCAGGGCAAAGTACCGGCGGAAAAAGGAAGGATGTCGCATCGGCGGAACCTCCTGCTTCATAATCATTCTTCTCCACTCTTTATTATAGCGAAAAAGACGGTCTTTTGCAATGTTTCCCTATGTGAAAAGCCTGTTTCCGCACAAAGTCGGAAACAGGCATTCGGGCACACGTCGTCAGCCGCCCCATTTGACCTCGGTCACCATGTCGGCAAGGTAGTCACACTCGCCGTAGAGGGTCATTTCCAGCGTGTCACCGTCAGAAACAATACGGGTTACGGAGGCGTTGGGCACATAGGGAATGGCGCGAAAACCTTCCAGCGGGGTGTTGTGGCAGGCGGCGTACAGGGTGCGAATCAGGTAACCGTGGGTGGCGATCACGACCGTTTCGCCGGGGTGCTTTTTTGCCAGCGTCTTCAGGGCGCTGCCGGAGCGTTCAATCACCTGCCGGGTGTTTTCCCCGTCCGGGCACTGCATATAGCCCTGGTTTTCCAGCCATACGGTATAGGCCTCCGGCCAGCCCTCCAGGGCCTGGGCGGGCGTGATACCCTCCCACTTGCCTAAATACACCTCCCGAAGCTGGGGGAATGGGTGAACAGGCAGCTCATGATAGCCGGCAATCTGCCCGGCGATAATCATGGCGCGGCGAAGGTCGCTGGAATAGACACGGTCGATATGGATATCCTTCAGGTACGCGGCAACGGCCTCACCCTGCTCCAATCCCAGTTCGGTCACCTTGGCAGGGTAATGCCCGGCCAAAATGCCGTTGCGGTTGGCATCGGTTTCCCCATGACGGACAACGATAAACTCTGTCATAATTTCCTCCGGAGGATTAACATTCGTGGATTAACGGAAGCCCTTCAATTCCGTCACCATGCCGGTCAGGTAGTCGCTTTCACCATAGGACAGCATGGTCAGCTTCTCTCCGTCCCAGGACAGGCGGGTGATGGAGGCGTTGGGTACATACACGGTTTCACCGATTCTGCCCACATCCATGCCGTGGCAACAGAGGTACAGCGTGCGCAGGGCATAGCCGTGGGTGGCGCAGAAAATAGTCTGATCCGGATGCTCTTTGGCCAGCCGGACGATTGTCTGATAAAAGCGGTCCGTTATCTGCTGTACACTTTCGCCGCCGGGGTAGACCACGTGGCCGGGATCCTCATCCCATACCTTGAACACATCGGGCCAGCCTTCCCGAGCCTGGGGAACGGTAAGGCCTTCCCATTCGCCGATGGAAACCTCGCGAAGCCCCTTTTCGGGAATTACAGGCATATTGTGATACCGGGCGATTTGTCCGGCAATCGTCATGGCCCGGTCCAGGTCGCTGGCATAGATGGCATCCGCGTGCACATCCTTCAGCCGCAGGGCAACCGCTTCGCCCTGGCGAAGCCCCAGCTCCGTGGGCTGGGCGTTATACCAGCCTGCCAGAATATTGTTCCGGTTTACATCGGTTTCCCCGTGGCGGATCAAATAAATCGTAGTCATGCAGGTTCCTCTTTTTACTCAATAATCAATACCCGGGTTCCGGGCGGCAGATGGGTATAAAGCCAGTAGGCGTTGGGCAGCCCGGTGTCGCCGCAGGGCAGGCGCACACAGCCGTGGGAGGCCTTCTGCCCCAACTGGGGCAGCTGCATGGAAAAATCCATGCGGGAGTTGACCAGCTTGTAGCCGATGGCGTGCAGCAGATTTCCCCCGTCATAGCGGATTACGTACCGGTAGCGGTAGCCGTCCTGGGCGAAATTACCGATGCGGGTCTCCGTCAGGAAGGAGCCCGCGGCGGTTTCGCGGAACGGATGGGCATCGTCCGCGAGTCCGGTAGACACGGGAATGACGGCAATC
>JAZUDA010000008.1:0-3451 GCA_045639455.1 Clostridia bacterium
CCGCTTGGCCTCCGACTTCTTCTTGCGCTCAATTTCTTTCATCGCGCCAGGCTTGGCTTCCACCGCCCACTTCTTGGGGAACAAATAATTGCGGGCAAAGCCGTCAGAAACATTGACAATATCTTCTTTCTTACCGGTTCCGGGAACATCCTGAAGCAAAATTACTTTCATATCAATCATCCTCCTGATGGACTTTCATGCAGGCATACGCCTACATCCTTTATTGTACGACAAAGAAGGCAGGAAAGTCAACTGCCGGCAAAAGAAAAGCGCCCTTCCCGACACATTTTCGGAAAGGGCACATGATTTTTTCTGCATTTTCCCTTTATTGGAGACGAGCCCCGTCCCGCAAAAGCAGTGCGTGCAACTCCGGCATATCCACATTCATGGATGAAATACCCTTCGCGGCACAGATGGCTGCTGCGGTTCCTGCTGCCTGACCTTCGCCCATGCACTGAGCCATCACGCGGGAAGAGCACATTGCCTCCCGGGTAGCGGAAATGGTCTTGCCCGCCACGAACAGGTTGCCTGTTCCCTTAGGAATCAGCATGCCATAGGTAATGCCATAGGGCGGAACCTTATAAAACTGGATTTTCGCGGCCTCATTATCCTGCTGGTGGAAATCATAAGGATAGCCACCCAAGCAAATGGTGTTATCCGGAATCCGCCCCTGCTTGATATCGTCCAGCGTCAGTTTTTCCACGCCCTCAATGATTCGACTTTCCCGGATACCAAGCCAGCCGCTTGTGTAGGCCAGCTCCGCGTTTTCAAATCCGGGGATATACTCGCGCATAAACGCAACAACCACCTGCGCCTGCTTTCTGGCCTCCAGCTCCATCGCCGTAATCCCCCGCACATCGGTGGAAGAGCGGCCGCTGACATGAACGGAGTTCACATAAACCATATCCTCCCGGGGAGAGGTGCAGAAGTTGGTCATGCCATACAATGTCGCGTACTTGCTGTCCTTCATTGCCTTCCGGACAATATTGGACAAGCCCGCCATAATATAGTAATCCGCATGGCCGATCTGCTCCCGGGGCAGCATGGGGTACAGGTCGTAATAATCAGGATCCTCCAGCAGCGCCTGCTGCAGTTTCTTTTTATCGAAATGGCTCAAAATCAAGCCCAGGGTATTCGCCTGCAGTGCCTCAGGCGGTGCCATGGTATAGGGGGCTCCCACGCCTGCCACCAAATCAGCATCGCCGGTAGCGTCAATGAATTCCTTCGCCAGCACCGCCGCACGTCCAGACTTGCTCTCGATAATCACGCCCTCCAGATGCTCCGGCGTACCGACGGTATCCACCACCATGGTATCCAGCAGCAGCTCAACACCGGCATCCTCCAGCATTTCCTGACAGGTCAGCTTCACGCCTTCCGCATCCAGCGGCAGGAAGGGGTTATGCATTTTGCAGTGGATAAAATGATCCACCGCGCCGCCGTTTTTCACCAGTCTCTGACGCCATTCTTCCGGTATGCCTGTGATGATCTGCTCGTCCGTATCGCAACAATAGCCTTGAATCGGCAATCCCAATGCAGCCACGCCGCCAAGGCAGGAGAAACGTTCAATCAGCATGGTTTTGGCACCGTGCCGTGCCGCGGCTACTGCTGCGATTACTCCGGACAGGCCGCCGCCTGCCACAAGCACATCCACCTCTGCCAGAACCGGAGTCTGTCTGGGGTGCTCGCAAATCGTTTTCATTTGAATCTTCCTTTCCCGAATTCGTCTTTTCGTGTATTTCGTACCGTTTCAAACAGAAGAATCTCTCGTATCACCGAAATGAATATACCACATTCCCTCAAAAAAAGGAAGAGAGAAAAAATGGCATTTTTCGACCATGGTTGACAGAGGGGAGTATCTGTGATATATAGATGTTATTTTTCAGGCTCTTTTATTGAAGGGGGTATCATTCATATGATTGATCGGATTGAAACGCCCCGCTTGGTCCTACGCAAGGCCCGGGAAAACGATTTGGAAAGCATATGGCGCAACGTATGGTCGGACAGTCGCCTGGCTGAAAAGATGCTTTGGAAACCAACCAAATCACACGAGGAAGCTGACTCCAGGCTGCGTAAAACACTCACCTACCAAAAAGAAAACTATGCCTATTTTGTCTGTCTGAAGTCGAATGACATGCCGATTGGCTTCGCCGGAATCAGGCAAGCCGGCCCTGACGAATATGAGGAAAGCGGCATCTGTATCGCCTTCGACTATCAAAACAAAGGCTACGGGACAGAGGTGCTGGACGCGCTGTTGGATTTGGCGTTTTCCAACCTGAACGGACACACATTTCTATACGGTTGTTTTCACGACAACGTGCAATCCGCGGCGTTGTGCAAAACGCGAGGTTTCATATACTCACACAGCGAGAAACATATCCGCGACTGGGATCAATACGAATACATGTGTGATTATTACAAGCTTGAAAAATAGGCCTGCGGGAATCCACAAGGCCGAATATGCTATATTTCGGGTATCCCATTATAAGTATAAGTTGGGATACCCGTTATTTATGGCGGTCTTTACCATTGTATCAGCGCATCGATATGTTCCGCATCCTGTTCAGGAGTGATGAGGCTGTTCTTTACTTCTCCGCCCGATACTTCTCCTTCAGCGGATACTTCGCCTCGATTTCCTTCGCCCACTGCTCCCGCATCGCGTCCTGCTCTTCGGGAGTTTTGCCGGGAAGCTGAAGGCACATATCCGCTATCACGGAAATAGGCACATTCCTCTCCGTATATGCCTTGCAAAATGATTCGTTGCGCTTCATTGTCATAACTTTCCTTTTCAAGAGAAATTGCGTCCTGTACAATGTCGTTCTCGGTAAAGGTATCCCCTTCGGCAACATTGATTTCCAGCACATGCTCCGGGGTTCCCCTCTTGTTAGTATACACCAACAAGTTCCCCATATCAACCATATATCCGCCGTTCAATCTGGGTTCAAACTGATATCCCCGATGCTTTGCATCGAAAAGGTTGCTTTGAAGGCGCCCGTATTCCTCGTTTGAGAGAAGGCTGTTCCCCTTTTTGCCGGGAAGGCTGTACCTGGTATCGCCATTCCCCTTCTTCGCCTCCTGCAGCGCCGTCTCAAACATTGCTCTGGTCTGCTTCATCTGCTCAATCTCCGGGTCGTTAATCCCGTTGAATTTGGCAATGATGTTGTCGAACCAGTTCGCAATCCGCTGCCACAGCGTGGGCTGTTCGGCTACCAAACGATTCAGCGTTTCCTGATCGTAGTACAGCATTTCGCCGGTCAGGTCTGCCACAATCTCCCGCATGGCATCGTCCTCGGTGAAGTTGTCTACCACCTCACCGTACCGCTTCTGTATGGTGGCAATGTCGCTCTGATACTGTGCGCTGTTGGCGTAATCGTTGCCGTACTTGATGGCCAGCAGAGACTTGGAGAATTCGCCGTAGGTGTCGCTCTGCTCCGCAAAGTGCGTCAGCGCATGC
>JAZUDA010000009.1:0-1956 GCA_045639455.1 Clostridia bacterium
TGCAACACGGCGCCTAACACCATATCTACGGCGGTTTCGTACTGCTTGGGCACCTGCATCAGCATGGCAACAACGCCGCGTACCCGTGTGTTCGCCATACGCTTGGCGTAGGTCAGCGCCTGACGGACGGAATTATTGTAGCCTTGGAAGTCTCTCGCCAGCTCTTCCAGCGTGTGAAGACGGGATTGTACGGTTTGCGCCTGGGCATAATTCTCTTGCATAGCGGAGGATTTTTCGCTCAGCCTGCGTCCCATATCGGCACTTTGCCCGTTGAGCCTGTCCGCCTCGGCGCGAAGCCCCGCAAGGTTATTCTTTACTTCCTGAAGCGCTTCCGCGGCTTCGCGGCTGTTTTCTTCCAGCTCGGTAACCTTCAGTGCCAGGCTTTCCCGCGCGGCGGTCAGCTCGGTGACACGCTGCTGCATCTGTGATTTCAGCGTGGTCTGACGTGTTTGCTGGCTGCGGAGATCGGATTCCCGGTTCACAGCCTGCATGATTTCACTTTTATGCTTTTCCAGCGCTTCCTCCGCGCGGGTGGCATCCGCCTGGGCGTTTTCCAGCTTGCTTTCCAGCTGCTCACGTTCCGAGGTCAGCTTATCCAAAAGGGCATCCTTCTGCGCGATGCCGCCGACCGCGTCATTGTACATGCCGGACAGCGCCTCGTGGCGCTCCTTCAGATGGGCTTCTTCTTCGGTAAGGCGGGCCAGGTTGTTTTCCTCGGCCTCGATGCGGCCGGATAGTTTTTCCTTCTCGGTCTGCTCCAGATGCCAGCGCTCATTGGCGGCAAGCAGCGCCTCATGGGCGGCGGTCACATCTGCCTCCGCCTGCGCGATGACCTCTTCCAGTTGCTGACGGTCCGTCATTTTTGTGGCAAGACGGTTGGCGTTTTCCTCCAGCACGGCGGCAATGTTCAGCAGCGTCTCGTCCAAGGCGGCCAGACGCTCTTTATACTTGTCGTGGCGGATAAGGAAAACGTTCAGTTCCAGGTCCTTCAGCCGGGCGGAAAGTTCCAGATACCGTTTCGCGGTCTCGGCCTGCCCGGCCAGGGGCTCCAGACGGTCATTCAGCTCGGAAAGAATGTCTTCCACGCGGGCAAGGTTTTCCTCGGTATGCTCCAGGCGGCGTCTTGCTTCGTCTTTGCGGGAACGGTACTTGACGATGCCCGCCGCTTCCTCGAAAATCTGACGGCGCTCTTCACCCTTGGGAGAAAGAATGTTGTCAATCCGTCCCTGACCGATCATGGAATAGCCTTCTTTACCGATACCGGTATCACGAAAAAGCTCAACGATATCTTTCAGACGGCAGGCCGTCTTGTTGAGCATGTATTCGCTTTCACCGTTGCGGTAAACACGGCGGGTTACCTGCAGCTCGGAATAGTCGGAGTGCAGCTTTTTGTCCTGATTGTCGAATACCAGCGTGACTTCGCAGTAACTCATGGGCTTGCGTTTTTCCGTACCGGAAAAAATCACGTCCTCCATTTTGTCGCCGCGAAGCTGCTTGGCGCTTTGTTCACCTAAAACCCAGCGGATGGCATCGCCGATATTGCTTTTGCCGGATCCGTTTGGCCCCACAATGCCGGTGATACCTTCTTGAAACACGATTTCGGTGCGTTGCGGAAAGGACTTGAAGCCATACAGCTCCAGTCGTTTCAATTTCATAGGAGTTCTCCCTTACGTAGTGAATCAAGCGCGGCGGCCGCGGCTTGCTGCTGGGCTGCCTGCTTGGTACGGCCTGTTCCGGTGCCGCACTCCCGGCCATCTACCTTTGCTACGGCGGTGAAAAGAGGGTCGTGATCCGGCCCGCTCCGTCCGGTGATTTCGTAGGTGGGAAAAGGATGCTTTCTTGCCTGCAGATATTCCTGCAGCAAGGACTTGCTGTCCTTCTTGTCGGCGACAAGGTTCCCCTCGCTTGGCCAAAGGCGGTTCATCACATCCCGGGCGGCATTGATGCCGCCATCCA
>JAZUDA010000010.1:0-6003 GCA_045639455.1 Clostridia bacterium
ATGGCCGTCCCGCCAATCCCAACGGCGCGCCCGCGCAGCAGGGTGCCCGTCCCCAGGGCCCCTATGGCCGTCCCGCCAACCCCAACGGCGCACCCGTGCAGGGTCAGCGTCCCCAGGGCCCCTATGGCCGTCCCGCCAACCCCAACGGCGCACCCGTGCAGGGTCAGCGCCCTCAGGGTCCCTATGGCCGTCCCGCCGGTCAGGGTGCCGCGGGCCGTCCCCAGCAGGGTCAGCGGCCCATGCGTCCCTCCGTCAGCGAGCTGACCCCCATTGTGGAAAAGGAACGCGTCAGCAATTACGACCCCAACAAGAAGAACTATATCCGCCAGCACGACGTGGAGCGTGTGGCGAAGAATAAAAAGCAGCTGGCCCGCGAGAGTTACGCCGCCTCCGTCTCCGATGACGATGTGGTACGCGGCGGCAAGCGCAGCCGCGCGGCCCGCAAGCAGCCCTCCGCCCAGCAGATGATGGCCCCCATCAAGATTGAAAAGGCCTACATGACCGCCGATACCATTACGGTAAAGGACCTGACCGAGCGCATCGGCAAGCCCGCCGGCGAGATTCTCAAAAAACTGCTGATGATGGACATCATGGCCAACATCAACAGCGAACTGGACTTTGATACCGCTTTCCTTGTCTCCTCCGAATTCGGCGTTGAGCTGGAAAAGAAGCTGGAGCAGACCGCCGAGGAAGCGCTGCAGGCCACCGTTATCGAGGACAGCGAGGACGATCTGGTTACCCGTCCCCCCGTCATCACCATCATGGGCCACGTTGACCACGGCAAGACCTCCCTGCTGGACTACATCCGCAAGGCGCACGTGACCACCACCGAGGCGGGCGGCATTACCCAGCATATCGGTGCCTATACCGTGTCGCTGGACGGCCAGCCCATCACCTTCCTGGATACCCCCGGCCATGAGGCCTTTACCGCCATGCGCGCCCGCGGTACGCAGGCGACCGATATTGCCGTACTGGTGGTTGCCGCCGATGACGGCGTTATGCCCCAGACCATCGAATCCATCAACCATGCCCGCGCCGCCGGCGTGCCCATCATCGTTGCCATCAACAAGATGGACCGTGTGGGCGCCGATCCCGACCGCGTGAAGCAGGACCTGACCGCGCAGAACCTGGTGCCCGAGGAGTGGGGCGGTGATACCATCATGGTGCCCGTCAGCGCCATCACCGGACAGGGCGTGGATCAGCTGCTGGAGATGATTCTGCTGCAGGCCGAAGTGCTGCAGCTGCGTGCCAACCCCAACCGTCAGGCCAAGGGTGTTATCATCGAGGCCAAACTGGACAAGGCCCGCGGCCCGCTGGCCACCGTGCTGGTGCAGAACGGTACGCTGCATATCGGCGACAATATCGTTGCCGGTATGGCGTTCGGCCGCGTCCGCTTCATGACCAATGACCGGGGCGAGCGTGTGACCGCCGCCGGCCCCTCCACCGCCGTGGAAATCGCCGGCTTTGCCGAGGTTCCCGAAGCCGGTGACGAAATGCTGGCCGTCGAGGACGACCGTCTGTCCCGTCAGGTAGCCCAGGAGCGTATCGACAAGCAGAAGGCCGCCAAGGCTGCCTCCGGCATGAAGATGAGCCTGGACAACCTGTTCAGCCAGATTGACCAGGGCAAGCAGGTAACGCTGAACCTGATCATCAAGGCTGACGTGCAGGGCTCCGTTGAGGCCGTCAAGCAGGCCATGGAAAAGCTTTCCACCGATGAAGTGAAGGTGCGCGTGCTGCATAGCGCCGTCGGCGCCATCACCAAGGATGACGTGAACCTGGCAAACGCCTTCAACGCCATCATCATCGGCTTTAATATCCGTCCCGACGCCTCCGCCCGCGACATGGCCGAGAAGGACAAGGTGGATATCCGCCTGTACCGCATCATTTACCAGGCCATCGAGGACATGGAGAAGGCCATGAAGGGTATGCTGGCCCCCGAGTACCAGGAGGTACTGCTGGGCCATGCCGAAGTCCGCAGCACCTTCCGCATCACCGGCGTGGGTACCGTTGCCGGCGCCTATGTCAAGGACGGCAAGATGCAGCGCAACGCCCAGGTCCGTCTGCTGCGTGATAACGTAGTCGTGTTCGAGGGCAAGCTGTCCTCCCTGAAGCGCTTCAAGGACGATGCCAAGGAAGTGGCTACCGGCTTTGAGTGCGGTATCAGCCTGGACGGCTACAACGATATCAAGGAAGGCGACATCATCGAGTGCTTCGTGAACGAAGAAATCGAGCGCTGACCCTTGCAGTGAAAGGAACAATCAATGGCCTATCAGCGTATTGACCGAATCAGCGAGGAAATGCGTCGGGAGCTGGACCGGATCATCCGGGATGAGCTCTCCGACCCCCGCATTGACGGTACCTTCAGCATTACCCGGCTGGAGGCCACCCGTGATTTGAAATTTGCCAAGGTATATGTAAGCGTGCTGGAGCAGGACAAGGAAGAGCCGCTTCTCGCCGCCCTGAAGAGTGCCGCCGGGTATCTGCGGCGCTCCCTGGGCAAGCAGATGATTATCCGCACCTGCCCGGAGCTGATTTTTACCGCCGACCATAATATCGCCTATGGCATCCATATTGCCGAAGTGCTGAAACAAGTGCAGGGAGATTCCGATGAACAGCATGAATAACCGGATTCCCCAGGGGCTGCTGTCCGCTCTGAATGGGGCGGGCAGCGTTCTTATCTGCGGTCATGTGAACCCGGACGGCGACGCGGTAGGCTCCTGCCTGGCGCTGGCCCACGGGCTGCGCGCCATGGGGAAAAAGGCGGATGTAGCCTTTGAAATAGCGCTTCCCCGGCTGCTGATGCCCCTCCCCGGCGCGGAGGACGTATTGACCCCGGCGCAGGCCGCGGCGGGCAAGTACGATACCGCGATGGCGTTGGACGTGTCCGAATCCGGCCGGATGGGCAGGGAACTGGCGGAAATTTACCGCGCCGTTCCCGTGCGCCTGCAGGCGGATCACCACGGTACCAACCCCGGCTACGCGCAGGAAAACTGGGTGGAAGGCGATGCCGCCGCAACAGGCGTGCTGGTGCTGGCGCTGCTGCAGGCCCTGGGGGCGGAAATCACCCCCGATATTGCGGACTGTCTTTATGCCGCCATCGCCACGGACACCGGCAATTTCTGCTTTGAAAATACCGATTACGAGGCGCTGACCGCCTTTGCCGTGCTGAAGCAATCCGGTCTGCACCTGTCACGCTGGAGCCGCCATTTCTTCCTGACCCGGGAGAAGGCCCGCACCCGTCTGCTGGGCCGGGCGCTGACGCACCTCGAATACTTCGCGGACGGCCTGTGTGCCGGGATGACGCTTACTCACGCGGATTTTGAGGAGGCTTGCGCCGGACGGGAGCATACCGAGGGCATTGTGAACTTCGGCATCGACTCCGAAGGCGTGTACGCCGCCTTCCTTCTGTACGAAAACCCGGATGGCAGCATCAAGTGCAGCCTGCGGGCATTGCCCCCCTGCCGGATTGACCGGGTTGCCTGCCTGTTCGGCGGCGGCGGTCACGCGCTGGCGGCCGGCTGCTCCTTCACCTGCACCATGGAAGAAGCAAAAACCAAGGTAGAGGCCGCTCTGCTGGACGCTGTAAAGGATCTGGACCGGAAATGAACGGATTCCTGTGTTTTTTGAAGCCCCCGGGCATGACCTCCAGCCAGGCTGTCGTTGCCGTGCGGAAGCTGCTGGGCAAGGAAAAGGTGGGCCACGCGGGCACGCTGGACCCCCAGGCCTGCGGCATTCTGCCCTTGATGGTCGGTCGGGGCGCCCGTCTGTTTGACTACCTTACCGAAAAAGAAAAGACCTATATCGCGGAGCTGGCCTTTGGCTGCGAAACCGATACCCAGGACGCCACGGGCAAGGTAACGCTCCGCGGGGACGCCTACCCGAACCGGGCGGCGATTGAGCAGGCGCTGGTCGAGTTGACCGGCGATATCATGCAGACCCCGCCCATGTTCTCCGCCATTTCCCGAAACGGTGAACGGATGTACGACCTGGCCCGCAAGGGCGAAACGGTGGACATCCCCGCCCGCCCCATTACGGTGTACGAGCTGCGGCTGCTGGGCGATGAATTGCCCAACCACGGTTACCGCCTCCTTGTCCGCTGCGGACGTGGCACCTATGTACGCACCATTTGCCGGGACATCGGTGAAAAATGCGGCTGTCCCGCCCATATGCGCTTCCTGCTGCGGGCAAAAAGCGGCATTTTCTCACTGGAGAACGCCCATACCCTGGAAGAGCTGCAGCAGGCCGCGAACGAAGGCCGTCTGCAGGAGCTGCTGCTGCCGCTGGACGCGCCGCTGGGGCATATCCCCGCAGTGGAGGTGCCCGCGCGGCTCCGCTTCCCCGCCCTTCACGGCGCGAAGCTGGACGCGGCGAAATTCCCGGCTCATATTCCCGAAAACGTCCCGCTGCGGCTGTATGACCGCGGCACATTTCTCGGCATTGTGCAGAAGGCGGACGGGATCGTATCCTACCGTGCCATGCTGTACGAAGGAGATTGACGAAATTGGAACTGACTTACGGCTTCCCCACGCGCCGAATGAACGCGGTTGTGGCGCTGGGGATGTTTGACGGTGTGCATGTGGGCCATCAGCAGCTGCTCCGGCGCGCGGTTTCCCTGGCGAAGGGCACCGGGCTGACCCCCTGCGTGTGCACCTTTGTGCAGCACCCGATGACCATGGTCTGCCCCGAAAGGGCGCCCCGGCTGCTGACAACGCCCGCCATGCGCGCGGCGCTGCTATGCCGGTACGGCATCCGTCACACCGCCATGCTGCCCTTTACCCAACAGATTGCCGAAATGGAGCCGGAGGACTTTATCCGCCTGCTGCTGCTGCATTACCAGATGCAGATTGTGGTGGTGGGTTTCAACTATACCTTCGGCAAGGCAGGCGCCGGAAACCCGGAATTCCTGAAAGAAATGGGCAAAAAATACGGTTTTTCCGTTGTGGTGGTACAGCAGGTGCAGGTGGACGGCGAGGGCGTTTCCTCTACCCGGCTCCGCAAGGTGCTGGCGGATGGTGACATTCCCCTCCTCCGCAGGTTGACCGGGCGTCCCGTTGTCTTCAGCGGCACGGTCGTCCACGGGAAGCACATGGGCACACAGTTAGGCTATCCCACGGTGAACCTGCCCTTGCCCGCCGGCCGCGCCCTGCCCGCCTTCGGCGTGTATCTGTGCCGGCTGACCGCGGGCGGGAAATGCTACAACGGCGTGGTGAACGTGGGAAAGCATCCCACCCTGCCCGAGGGCAGTGCCACGGTGGAGACGCATCTGCTGGACACCGATGACGACCTGTACGGCAGACAGGTATCGGTGGAGCTGCTCTCCTTCCTCCGCCCCGAAACGAAATTTGACTCTGTTGACGAATTGAAGCGTCAGCTGGCGGCCGATACGGATGCCGCCCGCGCCTTCTTTGCCCGTCCCGCAGGAGGTAACGAATGAAGATTTATCATCCCCGCGCCGCTCACATGAACATTCCGCCCCAGGACGTGTTCTATGTATCCGACGATGAAAATAACCAGCTGGGCATGGGCTACCTGCAGGTTTCCCGGCAGGACAGCCTGTATCCGGACCGTCCCCTGCGGCTGTACCTGTGCATGGAGGCCGAGCCGGACGCCCGGGATATGCTCTTCGGCTCCCTGATGGCGCGGGCGTATCAGATCCGCGACTTTTTCCCCGGCGTAAAGGCCCGGGTATTCTCCCAGGTGGCGCCGGAAAATGAACAGATGCTGAACTTCTACCAGGACAGCGGCTTCCGCGCCGATGACGCGGAGGACCGTGTGACGCTGGAGCTGCCCTCCACCCCGGGCATGATGCCCATGGGCTGCCGGATTGCCCTCACGCCCACCTCCACCGAGCCGGAGCAGCAGGGGCTTCTGCAGCGGCTCAACGATCACCGCGCCGTGCCCATGACGAAGGAGGAGCTGGCGGAGCAGATGAACCGTCCCCACTTCCTGGCATGTCATGTGATGAAGAACACAGGGGACATCATCGGCGATGTGGTGCTGGCC
>JAZUDA010000011.1:0-1630 GCA_045639455.1 Clostridia bacterium
ACAGAGCTTGCTGCCGAGAAGGGGCTGAGTGTGGATCAGGACGACTTCGCCGCCCGCTTCAAGCAGCATCAGGAGACCAGCCACGCCGGTGCTGAACAGCGCTTCAAGGGCGGTCTGGCCGATCATAGCGATGAAACCGCCGCCCTGCACAGCGCTACCCACCTGCTGCACGCCGCGCTGCGGAAGGTGCTGCATGATGACAACGTACATCAGAAGGGCTCCAACATTACCGCCGAGCGCCTCCGTTTCGACTTCACCTTCGGCCGTAAGGTTACCCCCGAAGAGCTGGCCGAGGTGGAAAAACTGGTCAACGAGGCCATTCAGGCCGCCGTTCCCATCACGCTGGAAGAAATGACGGTTGCCGAAGCCAAGGCGCAGGGTGCCATCGGCCTGTTCGAGAACAAGTACGGCGAAGTTGTCAAGGTATACACCATGGGCAAGTACTCCAAGGAAATCTGCGGCGGTCCCCATGCATCCAATACCGGTGACCTGGGTGTCTTCAAGATTCAGAAGGAAGAATCCTCCTCCGCCGGCGTTCGCCGCATCAAGGCTGTCCTGATTAAATAACAAGTGCTTTTGAACGCCGCTCGCGTTTCGCGGGCGACGTTTTTTTGCATAGAAAAACAGGACCCGCGAAACGCGGATCCTGCTGTAAGAAAATGCTTACTTCAGGAAGGTGTACTTGCCAATGAAGGGCAGCTGCTTGGCCTTGCCCTGAGAAACGTTCAGCAGACCCAGGAAGGTCAGCACCAGCGTCGCCAGATTGAAGGCATACTTGGCAATCGTAAATACGAAGCCAATCAGAGGCAGTTTTTCCAGAATGCTGAACACGATGCTGCCGGCAATTTCCACCAGGAACAGGGTGAGTCCCTGATTCACATGGTATTGGGCGAACTTGGAATTCTTCCGGGTGAACATGGGAATCAGGAACAGGCAGAACAAATAGGACAACAGGGAGATGTTCTTGTTTGTCTGAATGTCCTCGTTCGTCATGGAGGAAGAGGAATCCGGGGTATCGGTCAGCATGCTGATGATTTTTTCCTTATCAATGGCCATTTTCAAACACTCCTATTCGCTTGAATCTCATGCATATCATACAACGATAGTCTTGAAAAATCAATCATTATTTTTCATCTTCGTACAGCGGGAAGCGGGAAGTCAGTGCCAGCACCCGGGCCCGAACCTCGTCCACCGCGGCCTCGCCCCTATGCAAAACGTCCGAAATCATGTCGGCAATTTGGCACATCTCTTCTTCCTTCATGCCGCGGGTCGTCACGGCGGGCGTACCGACACGGATACCGCTGGTAATGAAGGGGCTGCGCTGCTCGTTCGGTACGGTGTTCTTATTGACGGTGATACAGGCCATGCCCAGCAGACGTTCCAGCTCCTTGCCCGTCATTTCCGTATCGGACAGGTTCAACAGCAGCAGGTGGTTATCCGTTCCGCCGGATACCATGCGGATGCCGTTCGCGCGGAAGCCTTCCTCAAGCACTTTGGCGTTCTTCACAATCTGCTTTTGATATTCTGTGAAAGAGGGCTGAAGCGCTTCACCGAAGCAGACCGCCTTGGCAGCGATGACATGTTCCAACGGTCCGCCCTGCGTACCGGGGAAAATGGCCTTATCAATAGC
>JAZUDA010000012.1:0-2863 GCA_045639455.1 Clostridia bacterium
ACCGCGTCATGCTGGTGCTGAAGCGGCACTACCAGTACTGGTTCGCCATGCTGGGCCTGAACAAGCTGGGCGCCATCGCCATCCCGGCTGTGTGCCAGCTGCAGGAGCATGACCTGACATACCGCTTCCAGAAGGCCGAGGTCAGCGCCATCATCTGCACGGCGGACGGGGACGTGGCCCACCAGGTGGAGCTGGCGGCCGAAAAGTGCCCCTCTCTGAAGCATAAAATGATCGTGAACGGCACCCGGGAGGGCTGGCGGCCCTTTGACGAGGAATACGTGCTGTACTCCTCCCATGTGAACCGGGACGAGAACAGCCCCGGCGGGCTGGACCCCATGATGATGTATTTCACCAGCGGCACCTCCGGCAATCCGAAGGTCGCGCTTCATAATTATCTGTATCCGCTGGGACATTTCCATACCGCCCGCTACTGGCACAATGTGGACCCGGAGGGCCTGCATTTCACCATTTCCGATACGGGCTGGGCGAAGGCCATGTGGGGCAAGATGTACGGTCAGTGGCTGTGCGAGGCGGCCACATTTGTATACGATTTCGACCGCTTCGATGCGGCAGATATCCTGCCTCTGTTCGCGAAGTACAAAATCACCACCTTCTGTGCGCCCCCTACCATGCTGCGCATGATGGTCAAGCAGGATTTGAGCCGCTACGACTTCTCCTCCGTAAAGCATATGTCCACCGCCGGTGAGGCGCTGAACCCGGAGGTCTACCGTGCCTTTGAAAAGGCTACGGGGCTTGAAATCATGGAAGGCTTCGGGCAGTCCGAAAGCACCATGATCATCGGTAATATGGCGGGCGCGCCCCATAAGATCGGTTCCATGGGCAAGCCGGCACCGATTTACCACGTGGAGCTGCTGGACAAGGAAGGAAACCCTGTCCCGGTGGGCGAGACCGGCGAAATCTGTGTGGATGTGGCCCATGGTGCGCCCTGCGGCCTGTTTACAGGCTATTACGGCGATGAGGAGCAGACAAAGGCAGTCTGGCACGATGGCTGGTACCATACCGGCGACGCGGCGTGGAAGGACGAGGACGGGTTCTACTGGTACGTCGGCCGTGTGGACGATGTAATCAAGTCCTCCGGCTACCGGATCGGGCCGTTCGAGATCGAAAGCGTCATCATGGAGCTGCCCTATGTGCTGGAGTGCGGTGTTTCCGCGGCACCTGACGAGGTTCGCGGTCAGGTGGTCAAGGCCAGCATCGTGCTGACGGACAAGAGCCTGGCCAGCGAGGAACTGAAAAAGGAAATCCAGAATTACGTGAAGCAGCACACCGCGCCCTACAAGTACCCCCGTATCGTGGTCTTCCGGGATGAACTGCCCAAGACCGTATCCGGCAAAATCCGGCGCAACGCGCTGTAAAATCGGCAGCAAACTGCATTTTTATTGACAATAGACCCCATTCTGTTGTATAATCTTTCAAATTCCATCCGGAAGGAGGCGGAGGCTGATTGACGGGAAAACGGATAACGATTCTGTGCGGTCACTATGGCAGCGGAAAAACCAATATTGCCGTGAACCTTGCGATCGCGCTGAAAAAGGAACGTGACCGGGTCGCCATCGCCGATATCGACATCGTAAACCCGTACTTCCGTACCCGGGACGCGATGAACCTGCTTTCCCGCTCGGGCGTGACGCTGATTTCTTCCCCCTTCGCTTCTTCTAATGTGGACCTTCCCGCTCTTCCTCAGGAGCTGTACGCCATCACGGACGACCCCGGCCTGACCGCCGTGGTGGACGTGGGCGGCGACGACCGGGGTGCGCTGGCCCTGGGGCGGTGGCGGGATGCTATCCTGCAGGAAAACAATTACGAACTGCTGATGGTACTGAACTTTCTGCGGCCGCTGACCCGAACGGCGGAAGATGCGCTGGACGTGCTGCGGGAAATTGAAAACGCCGCGGGGATTCCCTTTACCGGGCTGATCAACAATACCAACCTGGGCGCCGAAACGGAGCTTTCCCATATCCTTGCGGGGGACAGGGAGGCACGCCGTCTGTCGGAAATGACCGGCCTGCCCCTGACGGCGACCACGGTCTATACCGCGCTATACAATCAGGCAAAAACTCTTTTACCAAATGTTTACCCGCTGCATACGCAGCTGACGGTACTGGCAAACGACAGTAATAATGAAAGGGGATATTTATGGCAAAGCTGACTTTCCAAACGGACCTGTGCAAGGGCTGCGGCCTTTGCGTGGAAGCGTGTCCCAAAAAGCTGCTGGTGATTGCCCGTGATCAGATGAACAAGAAGGGCCATCATCCGGCTCAGATTACCGATGAAAAGGCGTGTGTCGGGTGCGCTTCCTGCGCCATCATGTGCCCCGATTGCGTGATTACGGTAGAAAGGTAAGGAGACAACCATGGCAGAAAAAGTATTGATGAAGGGAAATGAAGCCCTGGCGGAGGCCGCGATTCAGGCGGGCTGCCGTCATTACTTCGGCTATCCCATCACACCCCAGACGGAGGTGGCTGCCTACCTTGCGAAGCGGATGCCCAAAATCGGCGGCTGCTTCCTGCAGGCGGAAAGTGAAATCGCCGCGATTAACATGGTCTATGGTGTGGCGTCCACCGGTCACCGCGTGATGACTTCCTCCTCCAGCCCCGGAATCGCGCTGAAGAGCGAGGGCCTGTCCTACCTTGCCGGCGCGGATCTGCCCGCGCTGGTCGTAAATGTACAGCGCGGCGGCCCAGGCCTGGGCGGCATTCAGCCCTCCCAGAGCGACTACTTCCAGGCGACCCGCGGCGCCGGCCATGGCGACTTCCATATGCTGGTGCTGGCCCCTGCGTCCGTGCAGGAAATGGCTGACCTGGCGGTGAAGGGCTTTGACCTGGCGGATAAGTACCGCATG
>JAZUDA010000013.1:0-2432 GCA_045639455.1 Clostridia bacterium
ATGATCACGTTGTTGGTTTTTTCAATGACCCCACTTTTTCCATTTTCAATTCTTCTTCCTATACTGTTCTTCCCGGCTTCTGTGATGTGCATGTGCATTTCCGTGAGCCGGGTTTTTCTTATAAAGAGACAATCCGCACAGGCTCCATGGCAGCCGCGGCAGGCGGCTATACCGCCGTGTGCGCCATGCCGAATCTGAACCCCGTACCTGATTCGCGTGAGCATTTGCAGGTCGAACTGGATGCTATCCGTCAGCATTCGCTGATTGATGTATACCCCTACGGCGCGCTGACAGTGGGTGAGCAGGGGAAAAACCTGTCGGACATGGAAACGATGAGCCCCGATGTGATTGCCTTCTCCGATGACGGAAAAGGCGTTCAGGACGAAGCCATGATGCGCCGTGCCATGGAAACCGCCGCCCGGCAAAACAAGATCATTGCCGCGCATTGCGAGGTCAATGAATTGCTGAAAGGCGGCTATATCCACGATGGAATATACGCCCAAACGCATGGGCACAAGGGCATTTGCTCCGAGAGCGAATGGAGGATGATAGAACGGGATTTGCGTCTGGCCAAGGAAACTGGCTGCCGGTATCATGTGTGTCACATTTCCTGCAAGGAAAGCGTAGATCTCATTCGCCGGGCAAAGGCGGAAGGCGTTGATGTTACCTGTGAAACCGGTCCTCACTACCTTGTGCTGGATGAAAACAACCTTCAGGAAGAAGGACGCTTCAAAATGAATCCTCCGCTCCGCTCCCAATCGGACCGTGAAGCACTGCTGGAGGGTCTGCTGGACGGAACGATTGACATGATCGCCACCGACCACGCGCCGCACAGCGCCGAAGAAAAGGCGAAAGGCCTTTCCGGCAGCGCATTTGGAATCACCGGTCTGGAGACAGCTTTTCCCGTGCTGTATACACAACTTGTTCGGAAAGGTGTCATAAATGAAGAAACTCTTGTCAGGCTTCTATGTGAAGCGCCCAGAAAACGCTTCAGCATACCGTGTCACAATGACTGGAGTCTGTGGGATCTTTCAAGGGAATATCCGCTGGAGCCGGATCGTTTCCTGTCCATGGGAAAGGCTACTCCGTTTGCCGGATGGAAAGTATACGGCAAATGCCTGTTGACTGTTCATAACGGAAAAATTGTTTATGTGAATCAAGAGGAGGAATGAATTATGGCGAAGAGAACGGATATCAAGAAGGTACTCATCATTGGCTCGGGCCCCATTGTCATTGGCCAGGCAGCGGAGTTTGACTACGCCGGTACGCAGGCGTGCCTGTCCCTCAAGGAGGAAGGCTACGAGGTTATTTTGTGCAACTCCAACCCTGCTACCATCATGACCGATACCCAGATTGCTGATAAAATCTACATGGAGCCGCTGACCCTGGAATATATCGCCAAGATACTTCGCTATGAGCGCCCGGATGCCATTGTCCCCGGCATCGGCGGTCAGACCGGCCTGAACCTTGCCATGCAGCTGGAGGAGAAGGGCATCCTGAAGGAGTGCGGCGTGGAACTGCTGGGCACGCCCAGCGAAAGCATTGAACGTGCGGAAGACCGGGAACTGTTCAAGGAAATGTGCCAGTCCATCGGAGAGCCTGTCATTCCATCTGAGATTACCTACAATATGGAGGAAGCCCGCAAGGCCGCGCAGGATATCGGCTTCCCCGTGGTACTGCGTCCCGCGTTTACCCTGGGCGGCACAGGCGGCGGCTTTGCCGAGAACGAAGAGGAACTGGAGGAAATCGGCGCGAACGCGTTCAAGCTTTCTCCCGTTCATCAGGTTCTGATTGAAAAGAGTGTAAAGGGCTATAAGGAAATCGAATTTGAAGTCATGCGGGACTCCAATGATACCGCCATCACCATCTGCGGCATGGAAAATGTGGATCCCGTTGGCGTTCATACCGGTGACTCCATCGTTGTGGCACCCATCCTATCCCTGAGCGATGCGGACAGGAAGATGCTTAACGACAGCGCTATCAAGATTATCCGGGAGCTGAAGATTGAGGGCGGCTGCAATGTCCAGTTTGCCCTGAATCCCGAAAGCAGCGAGTATTTCCTTATCGAGGTCAATCCCCGCGTGTCCCGTTCCTCCGCCCTGGCTTCAAAGGCCAGCGGCTATCCCATTGCCCGCGTGACCGCCAAGATTGCCCTGGGCATGGCGCTGGAGGAGATTCCCGTGGCGGGCGGCAACGCAGCCATGGAGCCGGAACTGAACTACATGGTGGCCAAGTTCCCACGCTTCCCGTTTGACAAATTCTCCAATGCCGTCACCACTTTGGGCACGCAGATGAAGGCCACGGGCGAGGTCATGGGCATCGGCACCACGCTTGAGGAGGGCTTCTTGAAATCCGTCCGTTCCCTGGAAATCGGCGTATGCCATTTCCGGAAAGCCAAGTTTGATAATTATACCGATGAGGAGCTGTTTGAG
>JAZUDA010000014.1:0-3472 GCA_045639455.1 Clostridia bacterium
AGCATCGCCACCGCCAGCAGGAGAGAGAACAGACGAAACATTTTTTTCATAACAGGAGATTCCTTTCGTTTCTGTAGTGCAGCCTTTGCCGCGACAAGGGCATATTACCACACCGTGTTCACGCATGGCTACACAGCAGAGGAATTGTTTACATTTTGTTCAAATGTCAGCCGATGATTTCACCCTTGCCGTTGAACAGGGGCAACTTTTCCAAGTAAATCAGGTCCTTGCGTTCCTGAGCATCGCCCTCCGCCAGGATGGCCATACGGCCGGCGATGATGGCGCCGGCGGCATTGACCAGCGTCTCCAGCGCACGCAGGGACTCGCCGGTGGAGATTACGTCATCCACAATCAGCACCTTTTTGCCCTTGATCAGCTCGCAATCCTTGCCGTCCAGGAACAGCTTCTGCTCATGGTCGGTAGTGATAGAGCGCACAGACACGCTCTTTACATCCTGCATGTACAGTTTCGCGCCTTTGCGGGCCACCAGATACTTGTTCTGGCCGGACTGACGGGCCATTTCATAGGCCAGCGGGATGCCCTTGGACTCGGCGGTGATAATATAGTCGTACTCGGGGGCCTTAGCCAGCAGGTCGCGGGCGCAATTCTTGGTCAGTTCCACGTCGCCGAAGATTACGAAGGCGCCGATGTAGAGGTTCTCATTCAGGGGGCACAGGGGCAGGCTCCGGGTCAGACCGGCGATTTTCATCGTATATTCCATGGTAAGTTCATCCTCTTTTCTGTTTGTTTGTACCGTTTATGATGAACGGCCAACTTGATTAATTATACTCGCAAGACGGAAGAAAGTCAATCCCCGCCTGCATTATCCATCCACCAGGCGTAACGCTGCGGCGGATATACGGCACGGATCATCTGCCCGATGAACTCGTGTTCCTCCGGGGACATACAGGCCGCAAAGCGGCAGTACAGCGCCCGCAGGGAGGACAGGCTCTGCCGGGATGTTCCGTAGCCATTCAGCAGCCGACGGTGGTTCTCGTCCGCAGGCAGGGAAGAAAACAACACGTACATCGCGTCATCCGCCATGACGGTCACATCCTCCCGCAGAATACGAACCAGGCGGCCCGGGGAGATTTCCAGCTTCATCGTGCCGTTACTGGCATCGTAGATGAAGTTGAACAGGATGCTCTCCACCTGCTTCGACAACGCGTCCAGTTTATCCTCCGCAGGCAGAAAAGTGCGCATCTGCTTTGCCAGCCGGTCCGGCAGCTCGGCCGTCAGCGTCTGCCCCAGCCATGGCTCCAGCGCCCTTCTTACATCGGACGGAAACACGGCAACCGCCATTTTCCTCACCCTCTCGCATGTCATTGTTACTGACTTGTATTATACTCTTTTCCCTTTATTTTGCAAGAAAAAAAGGAGAGCCGCAAGCGGCTCTCCCGAAAAAACGTGTCTTATACCTGGGGGATTTCCACGGGGATTTCGTGGCCTACTTCGGCAGACTTGGCAATGGCGCTGATGATGGCCTGGTTGTACAGAATCTGGCTGGTGGGTACGGGGGCGGTGCCATTGTCCCAAATGGCATCCAGGAAGGAACGAATCTTCTTGTCGAACAGGCTGCCCTTGGTGGGGATAATCGGGATTTCGGTGCAGCAATGCTGACCGGCCACGTCGTGATACAGCTTCATGGGGCCGCCCACGGTGCCGTTCCAGCACTCGGTGGAAGGAATGCGCAGGGCGCCCTTCTTACCCAGGATGACGGTGTCACCGGGGGTATCCAGGTGCATGGCCCAGGAGATACGGAAGTCGACCACGATGCCGCCCTCCAGACGGATGAACGCGGCAGCGAAGTCATCCACATTGAAGCGAGCAGCATCCTCAGGCTTCTGGTATTCGGGGTTGGTACCGAAGAAGTCAGAAGTATAGCCGGTGACGGTCAGGGGCTTGGGGTAACCGATGGCGTTAAGCACCATGTCCAGAGAGTAGCAACCGATGTCGCCCAGGGCGCCGATGCCGGCGGTCTTCTTCTCGATAAAGGTGCTGTTCGGAATGCCGCGGCGACGGCCGCCGCCGGTCTGGATGTAGTAAATCTCACCCAGCACACCAGACTCCACAATCCGCTTGATTTCCTTCATGTTCTCGTCCATGCGGGGCTGGAAGCCGATAGTCAGAATCTTGCCGGATGCCTTTTCGGCTTTGATCATGGCTTCAGCCTCGTCCATGGTAACGCACATGGGCTTCTCCAGCAGCACGTTCACGCCCTTGTTCAGCGCGTACACGGTGGGTACGGCATGGGCCATGTTATAGGTGCAGATGCTGACGCCGTCCAGCTCTTCATTGTCAAGCATTTCCTTGTGGCTGGGATAGAAGTGAACGCCTTCCACGCCGTAGCGCTTCATGAAGGCTTCCGCCTTGCCGGGAATCAGGTCGGCAGCGGCAACGATTTCCACGTCGTCCTGGTTCAGGTAGCTTTTGATGTGGGATTCGGCAATCCAACCGGTACCGATGATACCGATTTTCAGCTTGCGGTCACGAACGGTCTTTACTTCCTCTTTCTTTTGGGTAAATTCACCCAATACCTTGTCGGCGGATTCAGCCATAGTAGTGTCCTCCTTTTTTTATTTCAGTCCCAGATTCATCAGGGTACCGATAGACATCTTCGCGCTTTCCAGAGCGGGGCGTTCCGGAGAATCGTCCTGCTCCACGATAAACCACTGCGCACCGCCCGCAATACCGGCCTCCACGATGGCTTTCACATCCTGGCAGCCGTAGCCAACGGGCTTGAACATGAAGGGCATGTCGCCGCCCGCAGGTGCGCTGTTCTCCACACCGATCAAGGCATACGGCGGACGGTCGGACTTGATGCCCACGTAGTCCTTCAGGTGGATAATCTGCACATCACCGGCATAGTTACGCAGATACTTGACGGGGTCTTCGCCGGCGTAGCGGATCCAGCAGGTATCAAACTCGGGCTTGAGCAAATCGCGGCAAACCGCCTGATACATGAAGTCCAGCGAATACAGTGCGCCCACCTTCATGAATTCAAAGTCATGGTTGTGGTACAGCAGCTGGATACCGTTTTCCTTGCATTTTTTGCCCAGCGTCCACTCCAGGCGAATCAGTTCGGCAAACTTCTCGCCGTCGGCCCGGTACTCGGGGCCCACATGGGGAATGGCCATATACTTGCAGCCGATGGTCTTATGGAAGGCAATCTGCCCGTCCATATCCTCCAGCATTGCGGTCAGCGGCACGTGGCTGGATATCGCTACCAGGCCGGTTTCGTCCAGCATGGCCTTGACTTCCTCCGCCGTATGGCCGTAGAAGCCGGCGAATTCCACGCCGTCATATCCCATCGCCTTCAGCTGCTTCAGCACGGACAGAAGATCCTTTTCCGCCTCTTTGCGGGCAGAATATACCTGATACGCAATCGGTCGATGCTCCATAACTCTATCATCCTCCAATAGCATTATAGATTGTTAGTGACATTATACACGTTTTGTGGTACAATAAGCAA
>JAZUDA010000015.1:0-6687 GCA_045639455.1 Clostridia bacterium
CAGCAAGGTGGATTTACCGATGCCGTTCGCGCCAAGCAGCGCGATTCGTTCCCCCGAACGGACATGCAGGTTCAGATTGGAAAAAATCTGCCGTTCACCGAATTTCTTGGAAAGGTTGGTGATAAACAGCACATCCTCCCCCGTTCTGCGGCGGGTATCAAAGGAAAAGTGAATGGATTGCTCCTCCACCGGCTTATCCAGAAGCGTCACCTTGTCCAGCCGTTTTTGGCGGCTTTCGGCGGCCTTGATGGACTTTTCCCGGTTGAAAGACTGGTACCGTTCGATGATAGCCCGCTCTCGTGCCAGCATTTTCTGCTGCTGCTCGTAGGCACGGATACGGCTTTCGTACCGCTGTGCCCGCTGCTTCATATAAGCGGAGTAGTTGCCGTCATAGGTTTCCATCCTGCCCATCAGCAATTCCATCATGTTGGTGCAGACATAATCCATAAAGTAGCGGTCATGGGAAATCAGCAGCACTGTACCCTTGTACGTGGAAAGATAGTCCTCCAGCCATGTCACACTTGCAAGGTCCAGATGGTTAGTGGCCTCGTCCAAAAGCAACAGGTCCGGCTTCAGAAGAAGCAGCTTGCCCAGGCACAGCCGGGTTTTTTCACCACCCGAAAGAGAGGACGCCGGCTGATCGTACCGGTCCTTTGAAAAGCCAAGACCAGCCAGCACGCCCGCGATCTGCGATTGATAGCCGTAGCCGCCCGCCTCCTCAAACGCGTCGGTCAAGCGGGCATATTCCCGCGTCAGGCTGTCCAGCTCGGGCGTATTACGTCCCATTTCCTCCTCCAGCCAGCGGAGGCGCTCCTCCATGGCGATGACCGGCTGAAAAACGTCGTACAACTCCTGATAGACCGTATTGCCGTCCTTGATATCGCTCTGCTGCGCCAGATACCCGATACGCAGCCCCTTTGTCATTGAAATCTGTCCGGCGTCCGGCTCCAGCTCCCCCGCCAAAATGCGCATCAGGGTACTTTTGCCGCTGCCGTTTACGCCAACAAGCCCCAGCCGCTGCCCCTGCTGCAATACAAACGAGGCATCCTCCAGTACAATATTACCTCCGAAGGATTTGCGGATTCCCTGGGCCGAAAGAATGATCATGTTTCTATCCTCAAACGTTTATTTTTCAGGGATGGTAAAGGTTTCATCGTAGGCCGTAAGCCACTCTTCCCTTGCCGCGTCATAGGCGCGGAGCAGGACTGTTTTGCCGAATACGAAGGCGTAATACACGCCGTGGCGGGTGCCCGGAGCATCCAGCGAATGAATACCATAGCCTTCGCTGCCGCTGCGGAAGCCGGGAATATCCAGCACGCCATAGCCATCCTCCGGCAGGTAGTTATACCCTGTCACGCCCAGTCCATGATGCACATGCCCTGTGCAAACCACCACATCCGGGTGATTTTTCAGCTCCTCAAGGAGTTTTTCACCTTCAATCAGTACGCTGTCCATCCCATAGCAGTTGCCGATACGGCAGCGGATATCATTTTCCACCGCGTTATGAATAAACAGAAACACCGGTTTCCCCTTGCCGCAGTTTTTTTCCAGACATTTGTGAAGGAAATCCACCTGATCCTGCCAAATTTCACCCGCGAAGCGCCACATGCGTCCTTTTCCCGTAACGGTATAACGCTCGCTGTACTGGGCAAGCACAATAAAGGGAATGCCGTTCACCACGCCATCGTAGTAGAACTTGCCGTATCCGTTTTTCACCATGCCCTGCCTGGCCAAATGCCCGCAATGGAGGGAGACCAGTTCCTCCGCCGGACGCTCCAGCGTTTCATGGTTTCCGATGCACTGGAAGAGAGCTTTGCCTTGCCAGTACCTATCAATCATGTTCCAATAGGCGGCAAACTCGTTGTCCAGCCCCATATTGGTGTAATCTCCGCTGTCACAGATTGCCTGCGCACCAATCTCATTCGCCTTCTTCAGTGCCTTTTCATAGGCACCGGTACGGCCATGCGCCGAATCATCGTGATGCACATCGGAGCAAAGCAGGAACGAAACATCCGGCTTCACGGTTCTGAGCAGGAAGTCCTCGTATTCCTTCCGCATCAAGCCATATTTTTCTTCGGACGTTCTGTCCCCGGAAGCTAGTTTCTCCTCCCGATCAAGAAACGCCTGCACCTCCGTGCTTTCATACAGTGGGCTGGTTTCAAGGCCGCGGGTACGAATCTCCTGCCGCAGCGCCGCCACGGCATCGGTATAATAGTCCGCCAGAATCTCCTCGTCCGTCAGCAGAACCGGGTTCAGCTTCAAGTCACACAGGACGCACCCGTCCGCTCCGTAGCAGCCGTTCACATCCGCGCCCATCACAAGCGCCTGTTCGCCAAGGGTATATCCCTGCCGGGAAGAAATATCGGCGGTTGCCGTTTTCTCCCCATCCGTCCAGACCGTCATATCTCCCTTGCGGCATACGGACAGCGTAACTTTATGCCAGCGTCCATCCGCCGGGGCGCGAACGCCAGAAATCTGCACCGGCTCCTCCTGCGTATCAAAGGTCAGCTGCACCACCATGTACGCGAAGGAGGGCAGCATCGCAATCAGGAAGCCCTTTTCAGGCTGCCGGGGAAACGGCGCGTTGGTAAGCAGCGTGGAAACATGAAAGAGCTGTTCCGACTTGAAAAGTGAAAAATCCACTTTTTCAAGTGCGGGATACTTATCCCTTGTCATATTGCGGGCGCCGCCTTTTTCCGTCCTGATCCAGAAGGACAAGGTGAAGTCTCCCTCCGGCAATACAAGACCGGTCCGCACAATGTCATCCGCGTGCGTAACAGGCCGATTGGAAAACATATAGGCATCCTTCCCGCAGTAGGACGTAACGGTATTCATTACAGGCACCCCCATTATATACATCAGTTCTGTTCTATTATAAACCACCTTCGATTTTCCGTCAAATCGAATCGGCTTTCCCATAAAAAAAGGAACCGCGCGGATCTCTCCGTGCGGTTCCCTTGCGTTCTTATTCTGTTTCGGATTACTGCTTGCTGTCCAGGAAATTGTACACTACAGCAGCCAGAGTGCCGCCGGCAAGAGGCGCCAGCAGGAATACCCAAATGCAGGAAAAGGCATCCTTGCTGCCGGCCAGCAGGGCAATCAGGGCAGGCCCGAAGCTACGGGCGGGGTTTACAGAAGTGCCGGTGAAGGCAATGCCCAACAGGTGAACCAGAACCAGCGCGCCGCCGATTACCAGACCGGCAACAGCGCCGTTTTCAACCTTGGAAGTCACGCCGATGATGGCAATGACAAAAACGAAGGTCAGGATCACTTCCATAACGAAGGAAGCCAGGATATTGCCGTTGTACAGGCTGTTGTAGCCCAGCTTGGCGGCATCGCCGACAATCGCGTACAGGGCGGCGGCACCTGCGGTAGCACCCAGGAACTGGGATACAACGTAGCCCAGGAATTCCTTGGCGTTCATCTTCTTATTGACCAGCATGGCAATGGATACGGCAGGATTGATATGGCATCCGGATACGTTGCCGATGGAGTAAGCCATCGCCACGATCACCAGGCCAAAAGCCAGAGCGGTTACCAGATAGCCGCAGCCTTCAGAGGCGCCAGCGCAAGTCTGCCCGGCAACGCCGCAGGCAAAAAACACCAGAACGAATGTGCCGATAAACTCGGCCACGTACTTTTTCAGATTCTTCATGATTGGTTCCCCCTTTATATTTCGTTCCAAAGAACGCGGTATTATTTTACCACGGTTTTCCGACTTTTTCCATATTTATTCCGATAAAAAGCTGCAAATCTTTTCAGATTTGCAGCGGGATTGATGTTGTTCAGGCAATCAAGGGGGCTTTTTCCCGTTTTACTGACTGACAGCCTCATCGGACGCATCGCTCAGATACGCATCCACAACGGCCAAAGACCAGGTTGTTGCCGCGTTGATTCTGTAGTTCTGCAGCCTGTCTGTGGAAAAGTCATAGTACAGATTGCTGTATATCGGAATGACAGGCAGAGCGTCCATGATTTTTTTCTGGAAATCGATCCAATTAGAAACGTAGGAAAAGACCTTGCCGGGCTCCGTACGGCGCATTGTCAGCGCGGCATCCAGCAGCGCTTCATCCTGAATAGCGGTAAAGTTTGTTGCGGCAGGCCCCTCCTCCGAGAAAGCAAAGGACGCAAACGGATCAAAACGCACATCGAAATTGGAGGCCAGGAACATCAGGTCGCAATTTCTTTCAGTACGGCGATAATAGCAATCAAGCAAATCGTCCCACGCCATTGTCTCTGCCGTCAGGTGAATGCCAACCTGCGCGAGAGGCTGAACGAACGCGGAATCCATAAAGCCGATGATGGCATTGCCAGCGGGACAGACAAGCGTCAAAGCCAGCGGAACAAGCGTTCCGTCAATCACCTTGGCGCGTACTTCCCCCTCGGCGCCGGTATAAGCCGTGCCGTTTTGGTTCAGCGTCCAGCCGGCCGCGTTCAGCAGTGCCTCCGCGGCTTGGGAATTCTGTTCATAGTTCGGCACACCGTCCAGTGACAGACTGCCCCAGTTGTTTCCGTCCTGCGGGGCTGTCATCGTGCCGTTGACCAGTTGCGTCATCCATTGACCTACACCGTAATAACCGTCAGCCTTCAAGCCGAAATCGCCAACATAGCCGGATACCAGTTCGTTCTTGTTCAGGCAATACGCGATGGCCTGACGGACTTCCTTTTCACACACCGTCGGCCGTTCACAGGCAAACGCCATGTAGCTGAGACCGGAGCGGGCATAGTTGGAAGCCTTGAGCCCCATTTCCATTCCCTGCCTGATTGTGCCTGCGTTGGTGACCTTGTTCAGCAGGTCCACATCGCCGCTTACAAGCCGGTCGATCATGGTTTCATTCTGAACATAGGTGAACGTCAGGTTTTCGATTCGCGGCCTTACACCCGCGATGTTTCCCTTGAAATAAGGATTGGCCGTGAATTCCGCGGTTTCCCCATCGAAGGAGACAAGTGAATACGGCCCGGAAACGAGAGAAGGATGGCTCATATAGCCTGTGTTCTCATCCAGGAAATATTTCTTCAGCAGCTCCGCCGTAAAGGATCCTTCAATGGAAACACCGTTCCCGTTATCCGCTACCCGGCAACCGGGGGCAATCTCGGAGATTGGATAAGGCTCCTCCATCATCAAGCCCAGTTCATAGAAATACGGCAGAAATTGCCCGTCCAGCGTGATGGTGAACCGCGTATCAGACAGTACCCGCACACCGGTAAGCACCTGGGAAGTGCCGTTCAGGTATTCCATGCTGCCTGCAACAGAGCCCGTATCCGGCACGACCGCACCCAACTCCCGCAGCACGGGAGAATACCGCATCAGAAAGCTGAAAGCATAATCCCAGGCGGTGATTCCGGTACCGTCAGACCAGGCAAGGTCGTCCTGCAGAATGAAGTCGTAGGTCTTGTTGCCGGTCGCGGAATCAACCGTAACAACAAGGCCGCTGACAACCATATTGTTCGTCACAAACATGCCGCTCTCGTTGCTCCACTCCACGGGACTGTAGGCAAAGAGAAGCTTCCGCACGTCAATGTCCGATGTTGAATTTCCCCAATAGTTGGTTACGAAGTATCCGGTCAGGCGGGTTGTATTCCCCACCGTCAGGTGAAGATAGTCTTCCTTCTTGGAGGCAAAGGCGGTTGACCCTGCCATGGTCATCAGCAGGACCAACAGCAACGAAATGATTCTCTTGATTTGCATTTGCTTCCCTCATTTCTGCTCAGTCTCAAAAGCCCGGGTACCCGGCACACCCGGAAGTCGGGTGTACCGGCGCTCCGAAACTTATTCGAAGCATTCACCCGCGTCGCTCATAACGCTGGGCAGGCCCAAAGGCGTTACGTAATCGTCGATGACAGTGGTGTTGCCAACGTAGACAACAGTGAATGCCAGGTGGGCGTACTGCATTGTGCCATACACTTCATTCCTACCAGCAGTGTAGCCGCCCAGCACGGGAGAGGGCACATTGAAGGATTCGCCGACATACAGACGGCTTCTGTAGTCTTCAAACGCCTTACTGCCGTCCTCATAAATGTAATGGATGACCAGGTTGAAGTACTCCCGTTCGTAAATCACATCGATGGTCGTATCTTCCGTAATGTTACCGTCCACCAGTTCCTTGTCGGGCGTGAAGCCGTACACATCGGGAGATACCACGTTGAAGTAATCACCGTCGATATAGATTTTCCTGAAAGTTTCCGCGGCTTTTTCACCGCCGGCCGTATCCTTCCAGTAGTTGACGGTCAGCGTGTAAACGTCCACAGTCGTATCAATCCGTTCCGCTTCGCCCTGCGGGATATGGTCAGCCTCGTCCGGGTCGGCATCGGGAACAGGATCAGCCACAACGCCAACGCTGTTCACGATTTCGCCTGCCAGCAGATCGTCCCAAGTAACGGTGTAGGGTACCTCGAGGGTAATCTCCTCACCGACGTCCAGGGTGTCAATGTACTCGACAAACTCTGCCTTTTCATCAGTGACCACTACATTATAATAAGGAACATTACCGTCATTCTTCACCTTGATGGTGTAGAGAATAGTGTCGCCCAGGCCAACCTTTGTACCGTCCATATCAGATTCCTTGGTAACGGTCACGGTGGTATCCACAGGCTCCGAGGTAACGGTGATCTTATCCCCGCCCAATACATCCTTACCGTTCGGGTCAGTGTACTTCACGGAGATTTCATTCTCCAGCTTGCCTGCCA
>JAZUDA010000016.1:0-4200 GCA_045639455.1 Clostridia bacterium
TCACCCTCTTCATAGCAGTTGAACACACCCTCATAATAGACGGTGATGAAGCCCTCAAAGCCGGGCCAGTCCTTGCGGATGTCGGCGGTCATATCCTCCAGCAGGGTGATAGCCCGCTTTGCGCCGATGGTGAACAGCACGATATTGCGCAGCTGTGCGCCCTTCTTCTTGTACTCGCTGATCACATAGCGCAGGCACTGCACCAGCGTTTCGCCGGAGGCCAGGATATCGCCGATGAGCAGGGTGGAGTTGGGCACGGTGGCCAGCTTGCTGTACTTGATGGTGAGACCGTTCACCATACCGTGCTCGTCAAACGTGCGTTCGCTGGACAGGAAGGAAATATCGTGAACCCGGATATGCTCCCGGTAGCAGCTTTCCTCGATGGGGTAATTCAGCGCGCCCCGCAGGATGGTGAGGATGTTGGCGGAGGTAATCTCCTTCTTTTCCTTCAGGTAGTACATCATCTGGGATGTGGCGGTGATCAGGGAAGTATATACTTCGTAACCGACAACCTCGGGCCGGTCCATCAGCTTGCGGGTCTCCGCCTCGGAAATCACATAGTACTGATTCAGAAATTTTTCGCCGGTCAGACGGTAACAATCCACACCCTGATCGCAAAATTCCTGTACCAGGTTCACATTCTGCCAGTTCATATCGCAGCCTCCTAAAAAAAGGCCAATTGCCTGTTGGAAGGCAACTGGTCGACAAAAAGAATATCAACGGGGAAAATAAAGAAGAAAACAGGGACAGACCGTCGTGTCGCACTGGGGCAGCATCATACGGCGCATCCTGCTTCACCTCCCAACTGATTTCGGCGTATTATAAAACGAAACAGTCTGTTTGTCAAGCCGCCCCGTCATTTCACCAGCCCGGCGCGCTTGTCCCAGCCGCCCAGCTTGTAATACAGCAGCACGGAGGTGGAGCAGACAAACCATCCCGCGGGGTACCCCATGGCCACAAACAGGGGCGTGTTGATAATATAGTTGGTACCGATAAACAGATAAATCTGACGGAACACAACGAAGGAGCCGACGGTGATGAACATGGGCACCTTGGACTCGCCCGCGCCGCGGATGGCGCCGGTCATGATGTTATTGATGCAACACAGCAGGTAGAAGGGAGAAATATACCGCAGGAAGCGGGCACCCCAGTAGACCACGTTTTCATCCGAATTGAACAGGCTGACGGAGGCGTTGGCGAAAATCACGACCGGGATAATCAAAACGGCTGTCATGGAAAGCCCGAGAATCATGGACATGCGGATGCCGGCCTTGGCGCGGGCAGGCTGCTTGGCGCCCACATTTTGCCCGACGAAGGTGGTGGAGGCCATGGAATGCGCCTGCAGCGGCAGGCCGATGAACTGGTCCAGCTTGGAATAGGAGGAATAACCGGCCATGATGTCGGAGCCGAAGACATTGATATAGGATTGCACAAAGGCGTTGGAGAAGGAAATGATGGCTGCCTGCACACCTGCGGGAACGCCGACTTGCAGGATTTTTGACACGATTTCCCGGTTCATCCGCAGGTCCCGGAGAATCAATCGGTAGGACTCCTTGGAGCGGCAAAGCACAATCAGTACCAGAATGGCGGAAGGCGCCTCCGCGATGATGGTGGCCCAGGCAACGCCCGCGACACCCATACCAAGCACAGCCACGAAAAGCAAATCCAGCACGGTATTGACCAGGGCGGAGAAAATCAGGAAATACAAAGGGCGGCGGGTATCACCCACGGAACGGAGCAGGCCGGAGCCCATATTGTAAATCATCAGCCCGGGCAGGCCGGCAAAGTAGATGGTGAGGTAGGAATCGGAAAGGGGATAGACATCCTCGGGGGTCTTGGTGATGTTCAGCAGGGTGGGAACCAGCAGAATGCCCAGCGCCGTTGCCACCAAGGAGGACAGGAAAGTCAGCAGCATGGTGGTATGCACGGTATCATGCAGGCCCTTTTCATCCCTGGCGCCGAAATAATGGCTCAGTACCACGCCGGCACCGGTGGAAAGCCCCATGAAAAAGCCCACCACGGCATTGATGACGTTGCCGGTAGTACCGACGGCTGCCAGTGCTTCCTTACCCACAAAATTGCCGACAACCACGGCGTCCACGGTGTTGTACAACTGCTGGAACAGGTACCCCACCAGTAGCGGAAGGGAGAAGTACAGCAGTTGCTTCCAGATAGTGCCATGGGTCATGTCAATGTTTTTCTTCGCCAATCACAGGACCTTCTTTCGGAAAATAAAATCCCGCATCATTATAGCACAAGATTTCCTTTACAGGAACCTTTTTTGAGAATATAATATCAAACAGGAAATACCGACAGAAAACCGATGAAGCGAGGGATACATTATGAACTTTACATCACTCATCGCCTATCAGGACGGGCTTGTCGCTAAGGGACTGCCCGGTATGGATATCGCCATTCATTACAAAGGGCAGGAGGTATTCCGCTATCAGGCGGGGCTTGCCGACCTTCGCCGCGGTGTTCCGATTACGGGCAACACCATCTACGGCATGTACTCCATGACGAAAATCGTTACCTGCACCGCCATGATGCAGCTGTATGAGAAAAATCTGTGGCAGTTGGACGACCCGGTCTCCCATTTTCTGCCGGAGTGGGCCCATATGCGCGTGAGGGATCGGGATGCCGAAACCCCGGTAACGCTGAAGCATCTTTTCACCATGACTGCAGGGCTGAATTATGACCACGGCACGCCCCAGATGAAGCAGATGGAGCGGGAGAATCCCAACTATTCCACCCGCGATTTCGCGGCAACTTTGGGCAGCCAGCCGCTGGACTTTGAGCCCGGCACACACTGGCAGTATAGCATGTGCCACGAGGTGCTGGCGGCGATTATTGAGGTTCTGTCCGGCGAGCGGGTGGGCGACTATATGCGTCACCATATTTTTGAGCCCCTGGGTATGACGGATTCCTCCTTCACCGTGCCGGAGGAGAAGCTGCCCCGCGTGGCGCTGTATTATAAAACCAACAAGGAAACGGGCGTACTGGAGGAGCAGCGCGCGGTTCCCGTTTATTCGCCCTTCTTCCAGCGGGGCGGCGGCGGGCTGTACAGCACCGTGAACGATTACGCGATTTTTGCCCAGGCCCTGTGCCATGGCGGCATGGGTCCCAACGGGCATCGGATCCTGAAACCGGAAACCGTAGCACTGATGAGCAGCAACTTCCTGACGCCGGAGCAGCTGACGGACTTCCAAAAGCCCGGCCGGGAGGGATACGGCTACGGCCTGGGCGTCCGTGTGCTGATGGATGACAGTCAGGGCGGCGTGAAGGGCGAATTCGGCTGGAGCGGCGCCGCGGGCACCCACGTGATTATTGACCCGGCAACGGACCTGACCGTGACGCTCGGTACCCAATGCCCGGATTGGTGCGCGGGCGGAAGCCCCAAGACCGCACTGCGTGATCTGATTTATGAATGCATGAAGCGGTAAGGAGCGATTGCACATGGAAAGAAAAGCCTGGCGCGGACGGATTGTTCCCGGCATGCGGGAGGAATACAAGCGCCGACATGATCAGATATGGCCGGAAATGAAAGCTCTGCTGAAGGAAGCGGGGATTCGCAACTATACCATCTGGGCGGACGGGGACGAGCTGTTCGGGTACTATGAATGCGAAAAAGGCGTGGATTACGCCAACGCGGTACAGGCGGGCAGCCCCGTTGTGGACCGGTGGAACGAATACATGAAGGATGTGCTGATTCTGGAAATGGACCCGGCAACGGGTGCCCAGCCGGAAATGGAGCAGATGTTTTTCCTGGAATAAAAAAGAAAGGCCGCGAACAGCGGCTTTTCTTTTGCGTTCTTTTTATCCCTTTACGCCGCCGGAAGTCAGGCCGGCGACAAGATGCTTTTCAATGCACAGGAACAGGATAACTACGGGAATGGTGGCAATGAGGGAGGCGGCAAACAGGTACTGCCACTCAATCATTGTGTAGGAGCTGAACTGGGTGATACCCACCGTGATGGGCCGCTTGATGGAAGTGGAAATCAGCACGGTGGAAATGGTGTACTCGTTCCAGGCATTGATGAAGACGAAAATCAGCGTTGTCACAATGCCGGGGGCCGCCATGGGGACAAGCACCCGAACCAGCGCGCCTACGGTGGAGCAGCCATCGATGGTGGCTGCCTGCTCCATTTCAGAGGAAATGGAGGAGAATGTACTCCGCAGCAGCCAGATGGCGAAGGCCTG
>JAZUDA010000017.1:0-2484 GCA_045639455.1 Clostridia bacterium
TTGACTTTACCGATGCCTACTATACCAGCCAGCTGGTTATCGTTGTATCCGCTGACGGCCCCTACGCCAACGCCGCTTCCCTGACGGATTTCGCGGGCGCGAAAATCACCGGACAGCTGAATACCTTCCATTATTCCGTAATCGATCAGATTCCCGGCGTGAACAAGCAGATGGCGATGAACACCTTCCCGGAAATGATCGTTGCCCTGAACAGCGGCGTCATTGACGGCTATATTGCCGAGGAACCCGGCGCTGTCGCCGATACCACCGCCAACGCGGGCCTGACTTATATCTCTTTTGCCGAAGGGAATGGCTTCGAAGCGTCTGAAGAGGATGTTTCCATCGCCATCGGTCTGCAGCAGGGCAGCGAGCTGGCTGAGAAGATCAACGAAATCCTGTCCGCCATTGATGCCGATACCCGCCTGCAGATGATGCTGGATGCCACTGCCCGTCAGCCGCTGCTGAACTGACATTGTCCCATTACGTATTTCAAAGGAAGTACCCAACGTGAAAAGACTGCTGACCCTGCTTTGTACCGTATTGATGATTGCGGCACTCCTCCTCCCGGCCATGGGCCTGGGGGAGGAGGCGCCTTTGGCTGCCTCCATCAAGTATAAGAAGACCAATGTGACCGCCGGGCAGGAAATCCTTGCCGAGTATGCGGTGACCGGCGGTACCGGTGTGTATACCGGCATCAATTACTACTGGATGAGTGCCGATTCCACCGTTATTCTCGGCCCGGGCAAGCTGGATTCCGAATCCGGCACCGGTTCCCTGACCTATACACCTCAGGGATACGGCTCCGTCCGGCTGAAGCTGTCTGTGACGGATTCCGCGGGTGAATCGCTTGAAATCGAGGGCAAGCCTGTGACAATCCTGCCCGGCAGCTTCTTCCAGTGGGTATTCTATCTGCTGGAGCGGTACGGCTCGCTGTTCCTGCGGGGCATCGGCGTGACCATGCTGGTGGCAATCATCGGTACGGTATGCGGTTTCCTGATTGGCTTGCTGGTTGCCATCCTGCGCACCATTCCCCAGCCCCGGAAGCATGAAAAGCTGTCCGCCCTGCGGGGCTTCCTGCTGCGGGCGCTCTCCTGGCTGCTGGGCGTGTATATCGAGGTCTTCCGCGGTACGCCCATGATGGTACAGGCCATGGTGATTTACTACGGTCTTGCCGGGCTCGGCGTCAGCGTACCTGTACTGGTGGCGGCCTGTGCCATCGTATCCGTCAATACCGGCGCCTACATGGCTGAGATTATCCGCGACGGCATCAACAGTGTGGACAAGGGACAGAAGGAAGCAGCGTTCGCTATGGGCATGACCCACTGGCAGAGCATGGTGCATGTGGTGCTGCCCCAGGCCGTGCGCAACATCATGCCCTCCATCGGCAACGAGTTCGTTGTCAACATCAAGGACTCCAGCGTGCTGAATGTGATTTCCGTCAGCGAGCTGTTCTTTGTCAGCAAATCCGCCGCCGGTACCTACCTGCGTTACTTTGAAACGTTCTTTATCACCGCCTGCATTTACCTGATTCTGACCTTCACCGTGACCCGCCTGCTCCGCATTCTGGAAAAGAAGATGGAGGGCGGCAAGAACTACACAATCTGCGGTTCTCAGAGTGACTCGGAATCGACGATCACCGTGGTAAAGGAGGTGGCTCCCAATGACTAAGACGATTTTGCAAGTGGAACACCTTCAGAAAAGCTTCGGCGATCATGTGGTCCTGAAGGATATCTCCTTTGATGTGGAAAAGGGCAGCGTGATTTCCATTATCGGTTCCTCCGGCTCCGGCAAGAGCACATTGCTGCGTTGCATCAACGGGCTGGAGGAAATCGATGGCGGCGCGGTGAAGTACCACGGCACCAATACTCAGCAACTGGCCCCCGGCACATTCCTTTCCAAGGTGGGCATGGTTTTCCAATCTTTCAACCTGTTCAATAATATGACCGTGCTGGATAACTGCATCAAGGGCCAGCAGCTGGTGCTGCACCGGGACAGGAAAGAGGCGGAGGAAAAGGCGCTGCTGTACCTGCAGAAGGTAGGCATGGCACCCTACCGCAATGCCCGTCCTGCTCAGCTGTCCGGCGGACAGAAGCAGCGTGTGGCCATTGCCCGCGCACTGGCCATGGACCCGGAAATCCTGCTGTTTGACGAGCCAACCTCGGCCCTTGACCCGGAAATGGTAGGCGAGGTGCTTTCTGTCATGCAGTCCCTGGCGGAGGAAGGCCTGACGATGCTGGTAGTGACCCATGAGATGGGCTTTGCCCGGGACGTGAGCCAGCGGGTTATCTTCATGGATCAGGGCCTGATTGTCGAGGACGGGAACCCGAAGGACATTTTCACCAATCCGACTCAGCTGCGGACAAGGGAGTTCCTCAGCCGGGTCATCAAGAACTGAATCGTGCCGGCGTGCTTTCTTCATGGAAAACACGCCGCTTTTTTTAGAAAAAAATAGAAAAAACGCTTGACATTCCGTGACTAAGCGAT
>JAZUDA010000018.1:0-3265 GCA_045639455.1 Clostridia bacterium
TGTCTTCCTAAGACCGCTTGGCCTCCGACTTATCAGCAGAGGTTTTGCTGGGGATGCCTCCCGCCGCAAAAGCGGTAGCGGCAAACAGCATGGAAACGGCGATGAGCAGAGCAACAATCTTCTTCATAACAGTATCCTCCAAATTAATATGATTATTAATGTAGCCAATCTTTATCATAAAACCCTTTCGCGGGTCTTATTTCGCAACATCATAGAACAGCGCCAGTACAGCTTCCTGCAACGCTTTTTCATCCGGGTGGAATTCCATAAAGCCGTCCGAACCGATGGCATGTTCTCCTGGCAGTTCCACAGTTTCCAGCGCGTAGTCGCGTACGCTCCAGATACGGTTCGTCATCAAGCCGCGGTTCATGCTGCTTTGCAGGTAGGGATTCAGCCCATCGAACAGGGAAACAATGTAGCTTTCGTCCCTCATTCCCGTACGCAGCGCATCAATGAGACCGTCCATGTACACCTTTTGGCGTGCCATACGGGCTTCGTTAGTGCCAATCTGCATACTCATGCGGCTACGGACAAAATACTCGGCCTGCATCCCGTGCAGTGTCAGCGTGACGCCCGGGGTCATGCGCGGATCCACAGCGGAGAAGTCATCCTCCAATGTAACGGTGACACCGCCGGCCAAATCGTTCAGTGTAGCGATTCCGTCCAGGTTCATGGAGATGTAATCATCAATCTCGATCCCCAGCAGCAACCCAGACACTGCCTGCGAGGTAAGCAGGCAGCTTTGCTCCTTCCCATCGCCGAAGCTGTGAGAAAGGCTGATTTGCAACACTCGTTCGCCGGATTTTTTGCCCAGCACGCTCAGGATGGTAATTGGCGTCATCGTATCACGGTCAATCGGCAGGAGCGTGACTTTTTTCGAGGCGGAATCCACCACCATCAGTTCAAGAAAGTCTGCCTGTCCGCCATTACGGAAGCCGCTGACAACCGCATCGCTGTCCCGGTCAATACCCATCAGCAACATTGTGGTCAGGTTTTTCCGGGGCACGTAGGTAATGCCATCCACCTCAATGGTGTTCGCGTCCGGGAAGCGCTCACTCAGGTCGCCCCTTGTTTCCGGCTTCCTGTCCCGGCCTTCCAGCCAGGCGCATACGAAATACACAGCGGTCAGGGCCAGCACCAGCGCAATGACTGCCAATGCAACTTCCCGCGAGGAAACGCGTTTCCGTCTCACAGCCTGCCTCCCTGACTTGCCTCGAGTTTTTTCCGCCGCCGAAGCCGCCATTATGATACCATATGGTGCCATATCGCGTTCATCAATGATTACACGAGGTTATTGTATCACAGATTACTGAAAAAGTCTATATTTTCAGCGTTTTTTCACAATAATTATGGTGCGGTGAGTGCAATAGCCGCTGCCATATCCTGTCGGCCGCGCAGATGCTTCTTATTCCGTTTTTTCGCTTTGTAGAAGAGAACTGTCAGCTCGCGGACAGATCATATCCGATACGAATACCATTATTGCAAACACTGTACCTGAAATCAAACGGTACTGGAACCAGAAATGGTTGCCGGTCGCGCGCGACGCAGCGAGCATCCAGATGACAGGAATAACGGCAACCAACAGCAGAAGCGGCCGCGGCGTCCGAACTGTTTTCCGCACAAGCGCCCTGACCATGGCAAATACCCCAAACGCCGCCATCAGGGAAAGGCAGAATATATTCTGCGGGGTAAACAATTGCTGAAAAACCAGACTCGCCGTCTTGGCCGGCGTAAAGGCGGAGTGAACGCCGTCATCCACAATGCCGGTCCAACTGGTAAATTTTGAGAATGCAGCCGTAAAAGCGGCGTCCTCAGTAAACAGTTCCACCAGCGCGAGCCTGGCGGCCCAGACGAGAACGTAGGCGCTTAACCAGGCAAGAACGGTAAGTGCGGCTGTGGAAAAGCGTTTTTTCGCAGGCTCATTCCGAATTGCCGCGAGCAATACCGTCAAGGGAAAGCACAGCGTAATAACGGGCACCGTATAAAAATCAAAGAACTGCGTCAGCGCGCCTAAGATGAAGAACAAATCGCAGACACGCCGTGTCATTGTCGGGGTTATGTTACTCCCGCTTTTCTTCAGCAAAACGCACAGGCAGATTACGCCCAGCATCATCAGCAAAAATACCGTCGCGAACTGGATATCCGAAGAGATTACCGGGATATTCATTAGAGCCACAGCGACCGCGAAACAGACAGGAACCGTGTTGCTTTGTGTCAATCGCTTTATCGCGAGGACAGAACAGCAGAACAACAGAATAAATACAAATGCCACCGCGCTGCGGATATCCTGATAAGGCATCAGACAAAGCAGCAGCCGGTACACGGTTCTGTATCCCATCCAATAATAGGTATAGAATATGTTGGTCTCATGCGTCCGTGTCAGTTCCCGTGTGGATTGCACAATATCAGAGAACGCCACATCGCTGCTGATGGTTTCTTCGTATTCTTTTCTCAGATACGGATTCGTAAAAATACTGCGCGGATTCTGCGAGGTATTCATCGTCACACATTCCTGCAGCATGGTAATCACGGTATAATTATCAAAACGTCGCTCCCTCAGGACAGACTGTCCCGGGGGAGCGTTTTGGATATCGGCAGATGGCGCGGAGCAGGGTTACAGACTCTGCCCTTTTCCGCTTCCATGCTCAACACATGTGCGTGAACGAACATTATAACCCGTAATCCGAGCAATATAATAGGAAGGGAAGCACCCATGATCCGGACGCTTCCCCTTTTGCTATTCTTCTCAGAAATTCGGCTGACCACCTGATCTTCAAACCTCGACGACCCGAACCTCCATCGGCTTGAGCGAGAGGCTGCCGAGTTCCTTTCCGTGCACGCGGTTGTCCGTTTGCTGCGCACCGCTGTACAGGTTCATCAGATACAGAAGGGATCTGCCTTCCGCGTCCGTCCACAGCGCGGTAAACAGATTGCGGTTGCTGCTTGCGCCGCACGGCACCGCGCCAAGGTCGGCAAGATACTTTTCCAGCATTTCGGACTGCTTGAACAGACTCATCTGCCACGAGCAGCCGAACCACAGGAGCTTGCCTTTTCCCAAGGGCATCTCGAAACCGAACACACGGCTCTTGTCGCGGCAATCCCACGCGATCGGGCGCGCGCCCTCGGGAAGCTTCTTTACGGAAGCCGCGGTTTCCATCGCGTAAACGTTGCCGACACCCTCCACTTCAACGGCGCTGAGCAGTTGTGCGTTGTATGTGATCTCCGCGCCGATGGCGTCGGCGAGCAGTGTGACCGGATGTCCGTC
>JAZUDA010000019.1:0-1823 GCA_045639455.1 Clostridia bacterium
AAACGCAAGGGAGGTGTCCGCATGGATCCGGATTCGCTGCTGGAAGAGTTTCTTTCCCTGGTCAATACGGATAACGAGCTGGATAAGCGCCGCGCGTTCCGCAATCTGGTGCAGTTTGCGGACCTGAACCTGGATTTTCCCGCCTACACCCGGTTCGTGACCCGCGCCGCCGAGGCGCTGGGCCAGCAGAAGCAGCTGGCGGAGCTGATGGAGCCGCGCCTGGCCGTCACGGGCAAGGAGAAGATCCACATCCGCTACGACGACGAGGAAGGCTGCCAGATCATCGCCAACCCCGAGGGCTGCCTGTACCTGACCCGGGCCTTCCGTGCCCTGTCCCTCAGCAAGGAGCCCGGCGCCCATCTGCACCTAGATTATGATATGGAGCCCATGGTGGGGGAGACGTACCCCGCTGCCCTCTATGTGGAGGATGACGCGTATTTCGCCAAAAACATCGAGAACACCCCGGCGGATACGGGCATCTGGCCCGTCCGCGATATCGATCCGGAGAATATCGCCGCCTTCTTCCTGAATGTGGACTGGTTCAACGCCCTGGGCTGCGTGCGCAACCGTGTCTATCCCGTTTCCTCGTGGAAATGGTATCACGGCCAGCACCTGGTCTATTTCAAGGATATCCGCGACGATATCAGCCGCATGGTGGTGCTGACCTTCCGCCGCGACGACGGGCAGGAGGTCGAGATGGCCCTGGACCTGGACGATGATGAGGTGGGTTTTCTCACCAAAGAAGACGCCGCGCGCCTGAACAAATAACGCATACTGCCGGTGCCCGCCTTCGCGCGGGCACTTTGCATGGGAGGAATCATGAATATTCAGATCTTCGGGAAGAGCAAATGCTTCGACACCCGCAAGGCCGAGCGCTGGTTCAAGGAGCGCCGCATCAAATACCAGTATATCGATATCATCCGCTTCGGCATCAGCCGCGGCGAGTACGCCTCGGTGAAGAAGGCCGTGGGCGGCATGCGCGTTCTCATTGACGAGAAGTCCAAAGACCTGGAGGCTTCCTTCATCCCGTGGCTGGGCAGCGAGGACGCCATTGAGGAAAAGCTGCTGGAGAATCCCAACCTTATGCGCACGCCCATCGTCCGCAACGGCAAGCAGGCTACCGTGGGGTATTGCCCCGAAATCTGGGCAACCTGGGAGTGATTTTGCAAAAATCTTACATGATTTATTACAAAAGGCATTGACAGTGTAACAAATTTGTAATATTATGGACGCAGTAATGAACCGTATGAGGTGAAATTGTAATGCGTTCTTGTAAATCTCTGATGATCAAGCTCGCTTCCGTGGTGCTGGCCGGCCTGCTGCTGGCCGCGGCGCTGCCCATGCTGGCCAAGGCGGAGAACTCCTCGAAGCCCTATGTGACCACGTCCAACGTGAACCTGCGGGCAGAGGCTTCTGTGAACTCCACCAACCGCGGCGTCATCGCTCAGGGTACCGTGCTGAACGTGCTGAGCCATGACGGCTCCTGGTACAAGGTGAAGTACGACGGCAAGACCGGCTATGTGAAGGCCGATTTTGTCAAGAAGATGGACTCCACCCGTGTCATCGGCGAGGGTTCTCAGGGATCCGACGTTTCCTATCTGCAGACGGTCCTGAAGGAGCTGGGCATCTATTCCGGTGAGATCACCGGCAACGCCGGCCCCAAGACGGTGGCCGCCATCAAGAGCTTCCAGTCCAAATACGGCCTCACCGCCGACGGCAAGGTGGGCACGACCACCTGGGCCAAGGTCCAGGCGGTGGCCGGCTCTGTTAAGCCGCAGAACGGCTCCGACCTCACCGCGACCCTGCGCAAGGGCAGCCGCGGC
>JAZUDA010000020.1:0-2226 GCA_045639455.1 Clostridia bacterium
ACACGGAGTACAAGAGTCTGCTTCTCCGCTCCGCCAATTCGGATGCCTATTCGACCCGGCTCCGCGATCCCTTTATTTCCTCTCTCGCCGAGGGGTTGGATATTCTCTACCAGGATTCCGTATGCATCACCGTTTATATCAACGGCAAGTACTGGGGCCATTACAATCTGCGGGAGAATATTAACAAATATTTTATCGCCCAGTATGAAGGCGTGACGGATGAGGATGAAATCGAGGCAATCGATATCCTGAAGCGCACCGGCTCGGACGCCTATATCGAAAACGGGGACAACGATGATTGGGTGGCGCTTTGTGACTATTGCAAGACGACCGACCTGAATGACCCGGAGGCGCTTGCCTATGTGGCTGCGCAGCTGGATGTCGATTCGCTGTTTACCCATGCCGCCTTTGAAATGCTGGTAGGCAATTATGACGTGACCAACGTCCGCGTGTACCGCGTTCCCGGCGGCAAATGGAAATACCTGCTTTTCGATGTGGAGGCAGGTTTCATGGGCATGAAAGAAGACCCGATTCCAAACTATATCAAGTCAGTATCCGCAAAGGTATCCGCCTTCCGGCATGAGCCGCTGAACGCGCTGCTGGCTGTCCCGGAAATGAAGGCGGCCTTCCTGACCCGTTTCGCGGAGGTCATTGAACACAGTTTCCTTTGGCCGGATGTATCTGCAAAGCTGGAATACCGCAAGGAGCAGCTGCTCCCGTTGCTGGAGAGGCATATCGCCCGGTGGAAGAACCTGAAAATGAGCGACTGGAAGGATAATGTAAACGCTGTCGCCTATTATGCGCGCGTCCGCCCTAAAAAGGTGATTTCCATGCTGGCCTCCCGCATGAAGCTGACAAATGATGAGGTACAGCAATATTTCGGACATACGCTTGAATTACTGGAAACCTACAATACCAAATAACGCTAATTCGGAGGGAACCTCTTGGAAAAACAGGAAATCATTCATCTGGAGTCGCTGGATGCCTATCTGGCGCTGTTTGGCGCAAACGATCAGCATATTGCCCTGCTGGAGCGGCTGACCGGGGTGCGCTGCTCGCTTCGTGAAAAGGACCTGATGCTGACCGGCGAGGAAGAGCAGCTGAGTCTTGCGGCGGACAGCATCCGGATGCTGCTGAAGCTGGTCAGACGACACGAAGCAGTAGACAAAAACTTGATTCGTTACGTGGTAACCATGCTGCGGGACGGAAAAGCTGATGTGTTGGAAGAAATGCTGCGGGACGTGGTGGCGATTACCTACCGTGGGCGGCCCATCAAGTGCAAAACGAGCGGCCAGCATGAATATGTGAATGCCATCCGGGATCACGCGCTCACCTTTGGCGTTGGTCCCGCGGGTACGGGCAAGACCTACCTTGCCATGGCGCTTGCCGTGGCGGCCCTGCGGGATAAGCAGGTGGAGCGGATTGTGCTGACTCGTCCCGCGGTGGAGGCGGGGGAGAAGCTGGGCTTCCTGCCCGGCGATATGAACCAAAAGGTAGACCCTTATCTGCGCCCGCTTTACGATGCCATGTACGATATGATGGGCGCGGAGGCCGCGGCCAAGCTGCAGGAACGCGGCGTGGTGGAGGTAGCGCCTCTGGCCTATATGCGGGGTCGCACACTGAATGATTCCTTCATCATCCTGGACGAGGCGCAGAACACCACGACAGAGCAGATGAAGATGTTCCTGACCCGTATGGGTGTTCATTCCAAGGCGGTTGTGACGGGCGATGTGACACAAATTGACCTTCCGATTGGGAAAAAATCCGGCCTGAAGCAGGCGGTTGAGATTCTGGACGGCATTCCGGAGATTGCTATCGTACGGCTACAGCCCGGGGATGTGGTCCGGCACGAACTGGTACAGGCCATTGTAGAGGCCTATGAAAAGAGTGAAAGGAAGAAGGAGGAACGGACGGAATGACAAAGAAACCGGGCCGGGCAGGCAAGAAAAGACAACCGGCCTCCATAAAGGAGAAAATCTCCTATGTGGGCGTGCTGGTGGTGGGCGGCCTGCTGATGTTGGCCATCTTTTGCGCCATTATCACGCCGCAGCGGTACCATCTGGAGGTGGGCGATATTGCTTTCCAGTCCATCACCGCTTCCCGTGATGTGGTGGATATTGTCACGACCCAGCAGCTTCGTGAGGAAGCCGCGGTTGCCGTGGAGCCCTCTTATCTGTTCAAGGACGGCGTAACCGATGCCGTAGCGGAGGAAGTCGCGGGGCTGTT
>JAZUDA010000021.1:0-10141 GCA_045639455.1 Clostridia bacterium
AAGCCGCACGCAGGGCGGGAAAGCCCCTTCTCCCCGTTGGTTCGGAACATTCCGCCCTTTTCCCGTGCCGGCAGGCAGCGGGCCCCCACCCCATCAAGCGCCTGCTGCTGACCGCGTCAGGCGGGCCCTTCCGCACCTGGACGAAGGAGCAGATTGAGTCCGCCACGCCCGCTCAGGCGCTGAAGCACCCCAACTGGTCCATGGGCGCCAAGGTGACCATTGACTCCGCGTCCATGTTCAACAAGGCGCTGGAGGTGGTGGAAGCGCGCTGGCTGTTTGACACCACCGACATTCAGGTGCTGGTACACCCGCAGAGCATTGTCCACTCCGCTGTGGAGTTTGCCGACGGCGGCGTGATCGCGCAGCTAGGTGTGCCCGATATGCGCCTGCCCATTCTCTACGCCATGACGTACCCGGAGCGGTGTATTACGGGCGCGGACGAGCTGAACCTGTTCAAAATCGGCAGCCTGACCTTTGAGGAGCCGGACCCCGTCCGTTTCCCAGCCCTGCGGATTGTACGGGAGTGCCTTGCCGAGGGCGGCGCCGCCTGCTGCATGATGAACGCTGCAAATGAGGTGGCCGTGGACGCCTTCCTGAAGGAAAAAATCCCCTTCGGCGCCATTCCCCGCGTGGTGGAGACCGCGCTGACCCGTGCCGGGCATCAGAGCGCCGACACGCTGGAGGCATTGTATGAGGCCGACGCGCTGGCCCGCCGTCTGGCCGGGGAGGCGCTGGCATGAGTACCGTACTGTATGTGGTGCTGGCAATCCTGTTGCTGGGCATTCTGGTAACCGGGCATGAGCTGGGGCATTTTACCGCGGCCCGCGCCTGCGGGATTGAAGTAAAGGAGTTCGCTGTGGGCATGGGGCCCAAGCTGCTCTCCCACAAGGGTAAAAAAAGCGTTTTCTCCCTGCGCGCGCTGCCGTTTGGCGGCTTCTGTGCCTTTTACGGTGAAGATGACCCCACGGATGCTGCCGCGGACGACCCCCGCGCGCTGAACAGGCAACCCGCGTGGAAACGGCTGATTGTCATTCTGGCCGGGCCGCTGATGAATTTCGTGCTGGCCTATCTGGTGGCGGTCATCGCCATGAGCTGCTTTTCCGGAAAGCCCGTGTCCTACCGTGTGCTGAGCATGGAGGAAACCGGCGCTGCCATCGTCTGCGGTGTGCGGGAGGGTGATACGCTGTCCGCGGTGGACGGTGTGAGTGTGATGGACGGCACCGGCGAAGCGCTGACGCGGGAACTGTCCTTCCGCCGGGAAAACGATACCTTCCTGCTGGAGGTCATCCGTGACGGCGAAAAGGTTACGCTTCCCATTACGGCCGCGTGGAATGAGGACGAGGGCCGCTACTATATCGGCATTCTGATGACGGCGAACGTGGAGCCCCTCTCCTTCGGTGAAAGCCTGTCCTATGCCGCGGATTACTGTGTGGAGCTGGGCGGCGCTATCTTTGACGCGCTGAAGCAGCTGGTGACCGGCGCCATCGGCATCGACCAGATGTCCGGCCCGGTGGGCGTGGTTCAGGCCGTGGCGCAGGAGACCGCTTCCGGTGGCATTTCCGCGTACCTGTCGCTGATGGTGTTCATTTCCGTCAACCTGGGTATTATGAATCTGCTGCCCATTCCCGGCCTGGACGGCAGCCGCGCGCTGTTCCTGATACTGGAAATCATCCGCCGCAAGCCCGTCCCGCCCAAGAAGGAGGCCATCGTGCATCTGGCCGGCCTTGCCGCGCTGATGCTGTTCGCGGTGTATATCACCTTCCAGGATGTGCTGAAGCTGTTCAAGTGACGGGGGAGAGGACGTTCGGGAGGCTGTCCGCCCCCGGGCCCCTGAGCAGGGAACACGTTCCCTGCTCCCTGTTATGGGGTATTTAAGATATCACTGATTTGTTCAGCGTTTCCTTAGGGGTCTCAAACGCTAACAACGTTGTTCGGATGAACCGATCTGTTTGAGAGTACTATGAATCAATAAACTAAATACACCATGTAAATGGGCAGAAACATCCGAGAAAGATACTCTTGGACGATTGATCCGGAAAACCGACGCCAAACGCAATCGAGGAGTATGTATCGATAGCCTTTTTTCAAAAGATATCGTATATTCAAGTGCAAACAAATGAAAGGAGCATGTGCCATGAAAACGAAGGATGAAATGAACGCCCTCAAATGTGAAGTTGAAAACCTGAAAAAAAAGCTCACGGAGCTGAACAAGGATGAGCTTGAGCAGATCGCCGGCGGAGACGCTTTTGATAAATTGATCCAGTGGATCTCCAGTGATTGGGGTTACAAGAGCGGCGCCACCCCCAAGTACACCGAAGGACAGCCAGTCCGGTTCTACGATGGATATAACTGGTTTGAGGGCGTGATCGTGAGCATCGATGACAGAAGCGCCGGAATCATCAATACCGAGTACCTTTATTCTGTTCAGGGCACGGGTTCCACGGGGATCAAATCCGGCATTTTCGAGAGCAATATCCAGCCTCGCTGATGACTTCACCACTAGGAGGGCACTCCGAATCGAAAAAGCACTGAGCCCCCTGCCTGGCCCCTATCGTCCCTTCATCACACAAAAAAAGAGGGAAAAACCTATGACCCGTCAAGTTCACGCGGGCAGCCTCGCCATCGGCGGCGGCGCCCCGGTATCCGTTCAATCCATGACCAATACGGACACGGCGGACGTATCCGCCACTCTTGCCCAGATTCGCGCACTTGCGGACGCGGGGTGCGACTTGGTGCGCGTGTCCGTGTATAACAAGGCCTGTGCCGATGCGGTGCGGCAGTTGGTAGATGCTTCCCCCGTGCCGCTGTGCGCAGATATCCACTTTGACCACCGGCTGGCCATTGCCGCCATGGAAAACGGCATTCATAAGCTGCGCATCAACCCGGGCAATATCGGCGGCGAGGCCAATGTGCGCCTGGTGGCGGACTGTGCCCGCGCCCACGGCATCCCGATCCGCGTGGGCGTGAATTCCGGCTCCATCGAAAAGGAAGTGCTGGAGCGGGACGGCGGGCCCACCGCCCACGGCATGGTGGAAAGCGCCCTGCGCCATATCCGCATGCTGGAAAAGGCGGGCTTCTACGATACCGTGGTGTCGCTCAAGGCCAGCAGTGTGCCCATGACCGTAGCGGCGTATGAGGAAATGCACCGCATCTGCGACTACCCGCTTCATGTGGGTGTGACCGAGGCCGGCCTGCCCGGGCGCGGCACGGTGAAGAGCGCCATCGGCATCGGCGCGCTGCTGCTGGCGGGCATCGGCGATACGATTCGCGTGTCGCTTACCGGCAGTCCTGTTCCGGAGGCCGGCGCGGCTATCGAGATTCTGCGCGCCATCGGCCTCAGAAAGGGCCCCGAGTTTGTGTCCTGTCCCACCTGCGGCCGCACCTGCATCCCCGTGGCGGACATCGCCTCTCGGGTGGAAAAGGAACTGAGCGACCTGCCCGTGCCGCTGAAAATCGCGGTTATGGGCTGCGTGGTGAACGGCCCCGGCGAGGGCCGGGAGGCGGATATCGGCATTGCCGGCGGCGGAAACGGTTGCGGACTGCTGTTCCGCAAGGGTGAGGAGCCTGTGAAGATTACCGGCGACCTGGCGGAAATCCTGATTGCCGAGGCGAAAAAAATGGCGGCTGCAAAGGCGGCCGGGGAGGAATAAACCATGATGACCGTTGGCGCGCAGCTGTATACCGTGCGTGAATTCTGCAAGACCGCGGAGGATTTCGCCCAAACGCTGAAAAAGGTGGCGGACATCGGCTATACCACCGTGCAGGTGTCCGGCACCTGCGATTATGACCCGGCGTGGCTGCGGGACGAGCTGAAAAAGAACGGCCTGTCCTGCGTCATCACCCACGTGAAGAATGACCGACTGGTGAACGACACCGCCGCCCTGGCGCGGGAGCATACCGTTTTCGGCTGTGAATATGTGGGGCTGGGCTCCTTCAATTTTGAGAAGGAGGACGACTTCGCCTGTGAGAAGTTTCCCGCCATCTATACGCCCGTGGCGGAAGCGCTGAAGGCGAACGGCAAGTACTTCATGTACCATAACCACGCCCGGGAGTACATCCGCAAGGACGGAAGGCTGATTTTCGACCGCCTCATCGATGCCATGCCCGCGGAGCTGATGGGCTTCACCTTTGACACGTACTGGGCGCAGGTGGGCGGCGCCGACCCGGCCCAATGGCTGGAAAAGCTGTCCGGCCGTATTCCCTGCATCCATCTGAAGGACTGCGCCTACGGCCAGGAAATGGCCGTCATCGGCGAGGGAAATATCAACTTTGACCGCGTGTTCGCCGCCGCCGAAAAGGGCAGCACCCGGTACATGCTGGTGGAGCAGGATTACTGCAACGGCGAAGACCCCTTTGACTGCCTGAAGCGCAGCTATGACTACCTTGTTTCCCGGGGCTTCCGGTAAAGCATGACAACAGGAGGAATATTGTAATGGAGCTTGGTCTTTATCCCGTCCGGTTTGACGAAATTTCTCTGGAGGAAAACATTCACCTGACCGCGCAGGCGGGCTTTACCTTCCTGTGCGCCCGCGACCCCGCCGAGGTGGAGAACGAAGTATTCCGCACCTGTGCCGAAAAGGAGCATCTTTGGATTGATAACGTGCACCTGACCGGCGCCAAGACCAACTATATGTGGTTCCCGGGCGAAACGGGCGACATTGTCATGAACCGCTTCTGCGACGAAATCACCCGCTGCGCCAACCGCGGCGTAAAGACGGGCATCGTGCACGTGACCTGGGGATGGGAGCTGGATCCCAAGGTGTCCGACATCGGCCTGGACCGCTTCCGCCGCATTGTGGAGCACGCGGAAAAGGAGCACTTCACCGTCACGTTTGAGAACTCCGTCTTCCCCGACATCCTCTATACCGTGCTGGACGCCACCGCGGGCTCTCCCGCCTCCCGTCACTGCCTGGATACCGGCCACTGGAACGCCTTTGCCCGTAATCAGGACCTGCCCCACAAGCTGGCCGACCGCCTGTCCGCCACCCATGTGCAGGATAACGACGGCAAGAACGACCTGCACATGATTCCCTTTGACGGCTGTACGCCCTTCGCCGATATCGCGGACGTGCTGGGAAAGATGGACCACCTGTGCTTCGAGGTCGCCCGCCGCACCCATCACCCCGAATGGCCAGGCATGACCGCGGAGCAGATTGCGGACGCGCTGAAGGACTGCCCCGCCATCCGTGACCCCCGCCTGTGCCGCATTGAGGACGGACGATGGTGGTGCTATGAGGACCTGACCCCCGAGGAATATCTGGAGCACCTGATGGACGCGGGCAAAAAGCTGCTGGCCCTGCCCGGCATCCGGTAAGGCGAAAGGAGAACGGCAATGAAAGACGGCATGTTTGCCCCCGTAGACCCCGTATCCCTGATGCGGCGCCTGCAGCGCCCCGAGGCCCCCGTGGACGCGGTGATCGATACCGATACCTACAACGAGATCGACGACCAGTACGCTCTGTCCTACGCGGTGCTTTCCCCTGAAAAAATCAACCTGAAGGCGGTTTTCGCCGCGCCCTTCAGCAACAATAAGGCGGAAACCCCCGCCGAGGGCATGGAAAAGAGCTATCAGGAAATCGAACATATCCTGACCCTGCTGGATCGCAGGGACCTGCTGGATATCGTTTATCCCGGCTCCCGCGCCTACCTGCCGGACGAGGAGACCCCCGTGGACAGCCCCGCCGCACGCAGGCTGGTGGAGCTGGCGAAGGGCTATACTCCCGACCGTCCCCTGTACGTGGTGGAGCTGGCCGCCATCACCAACGTTGCCAGCGCCCTGCTGCTGGACCCGTCCATCCGGGACAATATCGTTATCGTCTGGCTGGGTGGCCACGCGCTGCACTACCATGACAACTATGAGTTCAACCTGAAGCAGGATGTGGCCGCTGCCCGTATCGTGATGGGCTGCGGCACCGCCGTGGTTATGCTGCCCTGCATGGGCGTGGTAAGCGCCTTTGCCACCACCGAGTCCGAACTGCGGGAGAACATCAAGGGCAAGAACAAGCTGTGCGACTATCTGTACAGTTATACCGTCAGCGAGTGCGAAAAGCACGCCAAGGTGCCCTGCTGGAGCAAGCCCATCTGGGACGTGACCGCCGTGGGCTGGCTGTGCGGGGAGTTCACCATGGACGAGATCATCACGTCCCCCATCCCCGAGTATGACCACCACTGGGGCATCGATCCCCGCCGTCACGCCATCCGCTATATTTACCACATCAAGCGCGACCTGCTCTTCAACGACCTGTTCGGGAAGCTGCGCTCCTTCTGATAAAGAGAACACGTTCGCGTGCCGCGGAGGGAAAAACATGATTTACGAAACGTACACCCTGCCGGAAACGAAGGTCACCGTCACCGCCTATCTGACGAATAACGACTCCGTGGAGCCGGGCCGGAAACGCCCGCTGGTGCTGCTGTGCCCGGGTGGCGGGTACCTGCTCCGCGTCCCCAATGAGGGCGAGCCAATCGCGCTGCGCCTGCTCTCCTACGGCATCCAGACGGTCATCGTCAACTATTCCGTCAAGCCCGCTGTATGGCCCACCGCGCTGAACGAGTTGGCCGAGGCCGCCGCGTTCGCCCGAAGCCACGCGGAGGAATGGTACGCCGATCCGGACAAAATCGCCGTCATGGGCTTTTCCGCCGGCGGGCATGAGGCCGCGTCCCTTGCCACGCTGTGGCAGACCCTGAAATGGGGGGAGCAGTGCAAACCCAACGCGCTGATTCTGGGCTATGCCGTGCTGACCTCCGGTGAATTCCGCCATAACAACTCCTTCCTGCGCCTGCTGGGCGACCGGTATGATGAGCTGCTGGACAGCGTATCCCTTGAAAAGCTGGTGACAAAGGACTGCCCGCCCACCTTCCTGTGGCATACGTGGGAGGACGAGCTGGTGCCGGTGGAGAACAGCCTGCTGTTTGCCCAGGCGCTGCGCCGGAACGGCATTTCCTGCGAAATGCACCTGTACGCCCACGGGCGTCACGGCTCCGGGCTGTCAAACAGGGAGACCTGGAAGGGCGAGGACAAGCGTCTCATCCCCGCCAACGAGGGCTGGATTGACCTGGCCGCCCGCTGGCTGAACGAGCTCTGACGGGGCAGTAGCCATCAACGCGAGAACCTCGTATAAACAGATGGAAACGAAATAACCCTGGATGGAACACATCCGGCAGAATAAACAGGAGGAAGAAAGTATGAACAAGAAGAACGACGCAAAGACGACAGCCGCGGTAAAAAACGGCGGCATCCCTTTGGACGACGGGAAGCTGGAGCAGGCGAACGGCGGCATGAAGCTCTTCATTTTCGAAAAGCCGAAGTTGATTGAGACGATTCTCAAGATGATTTTCAAGGTCAAGAAAAAATAAGCGATTCCCGCGTACGCAAAGACCGCGACGGAATGATTTTTTCATTCTTTCGCGGTTTTTCTATATTCTGCGGTTGTTTTTTAGTTTCACTATGATACAACAATATAAAAGTTTATGTATCCGAGTTTGCAGACAGATTTCTTATTATACGGAGGTAATGATTCATGCGTATCCGGAACCGTTTGACTTCTTTGCTTCTGGCGCTTGTATTGGCTTTTGGTGTATGCGCGTCAGCGGTTGCCCGCTACCGACCCCGCAACGCCAAAGGTGCTGATTTGGTCAATTAATGCCCAGCAAATGGTGCTGGATATTGTCCCGGCGATATTTGACGCGTATCAAAAATCCGGTGTAACGGTGGTCGACCAGACCGAGAACACCGAGCACTTTGCCAAAGGGACCGATTTGGCAAAGAATTACGGCCTTGTGATTCTTTACTTTCCCGCCGAGGAACTGAACGAGACGGATATCGCGGTGTTGCAGGCGTATGTGGATGCGGGCGGGCGTATTTTGATGCACGGTGAAAACCCGTCAGCCGTGCCTGATGAAAACATCGTCCTGTCGAATGCCGCGAAAGCGCTGGGCACCAGCTTTACCATTACGGATATTGCAGACGCGGAGTATGATGCCACGATCAATACCGCGTCCAATCTCATCACCAATCCCGGTCATGAAGTAACCGAGGTTCACCCGGATTATATTTCCAAAATTGAGTACAGTCAGCCGGCCCTGTGGGTGATGAAAACCCTGACGGAGGGGAACCCCTTCCTGGTGGACCAGGCGGTGAGCAAGGGACGCATTACCGCGTTGAGCGATTTGGACTGGTATGCGAATTATTATGAAGAACCGGCCGTTGTAAAAGATCAGAACGCCGTCAATCTCCTCTTCAACCTGTATGCCGACTCCGTTCGGAATATGGACACCGTGAAAGCGGGCAAGGATCCCAACGCAGGCTTCGGCGAAGAGCCCGCACCCATTCCTCCCGCCACTGGCGATACCCGCCTGCCCATGCTGTGGCTTTCCCTTGCTGTGTTGGCCGTGGGTGCCGCGCTGTTGCTAAAGCGCCGCGCCGCCCGGTAACCACGCCCTTTCCGTCCCCGCTCCGCGGGGCGTTTTTTTGCATTCTCGTTGCTTTTTTCGGAAAAATCTTGACACACGCCTCTTTTCGGTGATAGAATAACATCAGTTCCATCGAAACGTTTTTATGCATCGAAATGGCGGCGTCATATGGCAAAACAAACAGTATCCATCGCGGATGTCGCCCGGATTGCCGGCGTATCCATCAGCACGGTATCCCATCTGATCAACGGTACCCATTACGTCAGTCCCGAGACGGCAGCCCGGATTCAACAGGCGATTGAGGCCACCGGGTACCGGCAGAACCTGCTTGCCCGCGCCCTGCGCGCAAGGCGGACGGGCAATGTGGGCATCATTCTGACCAGCGTAAATCCGGGCAACTTCTACGGCAGGACGCTGACGGGCATTGAGTCCGTACTGGACGCCGCGGGGTTCCGCATGATTGTTTCCGCCTCCGGCGATGACCCGGAGCGGGAAAACGACGCCATCAACAGCATGCTGGCCTGACATGTGGACGGGCTGATCCTCGTCCCGTCCAGTCTGGACCGGCCATACAGCCGCATCCCCTGCCCCACGGTGCTCATTGAGCGGGAAGTGGCGGACCGGGAGGTCAGCGATTTTTACTCCGACAACGCGCCCGTCGCGGCGCAGGCGGTGCTTCGCATGGCGGATGCCGGGCGGAAGAACATCGCCCTGATTTGTCCCATTCCCCGCTTCCGGCCCACCATGGACCGGCTTGCCGGATACAAGGCCGGGCTTGTCCAGGCCGGGCTGCCCATCCGGGAGGAGCTGATGCTGTTCGGTCAGCCCGTCGCGGAAACGGGTGCCGCGCTGATGACCCGTCTGCTGAACGAAACCGATGCGGATGCCGCCATCATCACCTCCAGCCCCATGACCGTGGGCGCGGTCCGTACCCTGAATGACCGGAATATTCCCATTCCCGGCCGCATGTCCCTCTTCACCTTCGCGAATTATGAGTGGACGCCCATGTGCAACCCGCCCCTGGACGGCGCAATGCAGTACAACCGGGAAATCGGTATTGCCGCTGCCCGCCGTCTGCTGAAGCAGATGGACGGGGACAGCACCGTGGAAATCCGCGGATTTCCTGCCACCTACCTGCGCGGCAGGTCTATCATCGCATGACACCGGCCAACGGCCGTGCATGAAATACATAAGGAGGAATGTCCCATGAAAAAGCTCGTTTCTCTGCTTCTGGCGCTGGCGCTGGTACTGTCCGTCAGCAGCGCGCTGGCCTACTCCAAGGAAGAACCCATCACCATCGATTTCTGGCATACCCGCGGCAGCGGCGCCAACGGTGACTCCGTGACCCGCGCCATCGATACCTTCAACAGCACCATCGGTGCTGAAAAGGGTATCGTCATCGTAGGCACCTATCAGGGCGCTTATGCTGACAACGTGAACAAGATTTGCCTGGCCATGCAGTCCGGCGACCAGCCCGTTGTGGCCGTGACCTCTTCCGCCCATACCGCCATCCTGCTGGATGAAGGCATTGCTGCCGATATGAAGCCCTTCATGGATGAAACCGGCTTTGATATCAACGTGCTGCTGGACTGCTTCATCGACGTGCCCGCCATCCATGACGGCCGCGTGGAAGCCGTTCCCTACATCCGTTCTACCCCTGTTTTCTACTACAACAAGACCATGGCGGATGCCAAGGGTCTGAAGGCCCCCGAAACCTTCGAAGATCTGGAAG
>JAZUDA010000022.1:0-3431 GCA_045639455.1 Clostridia bacterium
CCGCGAGTTTTTGGAAGAGGGCGGTTCCATGGACGGCTGCGGCACGTTGCGCCATTGTGATAATGCCGAGGATTGGCTGAAGTCCGTGGAAGCGATGAAGAACACCGAAACATGCCCACCCGACCGGGTACCCGCGACCCACTTCCTGTTTATCCGTGAAAGTGATGGCAAGCTGGTGGGAATGATTCAGATTCGACACTATTTCAACGATTTTTTGCGGAAATACGCCGGCCACATCGGTTATTCAGTCTGTCCCAGCGAACGTCGGAAGGGTTACGCCACCCAAATGTTGCGCATGGCTTTGCCGGAATGCAGAAGACTCGGGCTTGACCGCGTGCTGATCAGCTGCGAAAGAAGCAACGTAGGCAGCCGCGGAACCATCTTGAATAACGGCGGTGTATATGAGTCCACCGTTTATTTGCAGGAACGGGACATTTACCTGGAACGCTACTGGATTGACATGAAATAATCATTGCAAAATCCGCCGGAGGATTACTCCTCCGGCGGATTTTGTTATGGTCAGTTATTAGTTTTTTATTCTTCAACCCACAGGTCGCTCATCAGCTGCAGCGCTGTTGCCACGTCCGCGTCGGTCAAAGGTTCATCGCTCAGCGTTGCCACGGAGATAAAGTAGCCTTCATAGATGGTTACAATCTCCAGCCAGTCATCCGCCGCGCCATTCTCATTGATGATGATGACATCGGTGCCGTGAGAAGTCTTGTCGTAGGAGAAAGCGGGATCGTTGTAGCCGTCGGACAGCATGATAACCAGTTCCTGCTTCATTTCCTCGGTCAGATCATCCAGCTTCAGGGTGTAGCCGGGGAAGTATTCGCTGCGGGCCACGCTGGCCATGTACTCGACCGCCGCCCGGTCATTGATGAAGAAGGCGTACAGGCAATCGTCCAGTTCAATCGTTTCCAGTTCGTAGCCTTCGGGAATCGCGTCCATTCGGATGGAGAATCCCAGGGGTTCAGCCTCAACAGCCTCGGTTTCGGCGGTTTCTCCCTCGGCGAATGAGGCGGAGGCAACGGACAGCATCATCGCCAGGCAAAGCAGGATAGACAGAAATTTCTTCATAATCATATTCTTCCTTTCCGTTAATTAAGTTTCGTCTCAGGGGTTGGTGGGATTGGCTGCACCCAGACCGTCACCCATATTATCAATACCATAGTACACCACGGCGGTGAATTCCTTCTTGATGAAGCCCACATAGCCGTCGGCGTTCTGCACCTGATACCAGTTCTTGCCCTCGGCAATAACGGTCAGCTGCTCGTTCAGTACGACCTTGGAAATAATCTGTGCCTCAGTACTGGGAGCCCAGCGCAGGTTCACCCAGCCACCGGCACGGGAAGGTTTGGCAGCCACGATCAGCTTCATACCATTGGCAATCAGCTTGAAGTAGGAGAAGTTCATGTCGCTGACTTTTTCACCCTCATCCTTCTTGGCGGGTTCAGCAGGGGTTTCTGCATCCACCAGAATGGCGCCTTCGTTGTTGATACGGGCAGGCACCTTGGTGCTGAGGTACTTGGTAGATACATAACCATCGGCAAACTTGCCCTGGAACTTAAACTCGACCAGCAGGTAGCCGTTGGCGTACTGATCAAGCACGGTTACAGGGGAGTTCACAGGCAGACGGTACAGAATCTTCGCGCTGCTGTTGGACTTTTCGCGCACATTCAGCTTCGCGTCGCCGATAACATAGAGGGTGTCACCGGGATTGATGCCCTTGACATTAACCTCAGCCAGAACAGGGAGAGCCATAGAGAGAAGAAGTACCGCGGTAACCAGGATAGCCAGAATCTTTTTCATGGGGTGTATCTCCTTTAAAAAATAATCACTTGAACCGTTGACAATTAATTATACGACCAAACCTGTCAGATGGCTACTGTTTTTTATAATTTTAATTCACGTGCCACAATATTACCGTTTTCCATATAAACCCGCGGAACACGGCGGGTCAGGCTGCACAGCAATTCGTAAGGAATGGTCCCTGCGGCCAATGCCATGTCCTCAATCGGATGATTCGGGCCGAAAATCGTCACTTCGTCCCCCACTTCGGCATCCGGAATAGCGGACAGATCCACCATGCACATATCCATGCAGATGCGGCCGATAATGGGCGCGGGAACGCCCCGAACGGTCACGGCGTATCGGTTGGACAGGCAGCGGAACAGGCCGTCCGCATAGCCAATCGGCAGCACACCCACTCGGGTGCGGCACTTTGTCTCGTAGGTGCGGCCATAGCTGACGGACGTACCTGCATCATAGATCTTGATGGTGGAAATGGTGCTTTTTTCCAGCATCACACTCTTCATTCCAAGCCTCCGGGCCTCTTCACCGTATCCGTACAGCAGCAGACCGGGGCGAACCATATCCAGTGCCATTTCCGGGTAGTTGGCCACAGCACCCGTATTGGCGCAATGGCGGATTGCAAAGGTAATGCCCATGGCTCGTAAATCGTCTATCGTGCGGCAAAACAGCTCATACTGGCGGCGTGTATAGGATTCATTCTCCTCGCCCGGTTCATCGGAAACGGCGAAATGGGTAAAGATGCCTTCCGCGTCCAGATATTCCATGCGGCAGGCAGCGGCAATCCGCTCCGCACCCTCGACCCGGTAATGACCATCCACAAGGAAGCCCAGACGGCTCATACCCGTATCCACCTTGATATGAACCCGCAACTTCTTTCCGATAGCGGAAGCGGCGCGGTTATACTCGATGGCCTTGGCCTCGCAGGTAACGGACTGGGTAATATTCAGCGCGATCAGCTGCCCCACCTGCTCCGGCGGTGTATGGCCGAGAATCAGGACAGGCGTAGCAATGCCTCCGTCACGCAGCTCACGGGCTTCATCCAGGCTGGAGACGGCAAGGTAGTCAATACCGAGGGAAGCAAGCTTGCGCGCGACAGGGACAGCGCCATGGCCGTAGGCATCGGCCTTAACGATACCCAGTAGCTTCACGCCGCTGCCGATATGGCGGCGAATGGTTTCATAGTTATGGGTCAGGGCAGACAAATCCACCTCCACCCAGGTACGTCTCAAATCGGATTGCATATGTATGCTCTCCGTGGCACAGTATACCACGAACTGTCTTTTTGCACAACAAAAACCCGCAGTCGCCTGCGGGCTTTGTATATTGGATTACAGGTTGTACATCTTGCGATACTCGTCCAGCTCCTTCTGATTGCCGTAAACGAAGTGGTCCGGAATCAGTTCCTCCCAAACGGGCTTGTCCACGGAATAATCATGGCAGGAGGGATCGTAAACCAACAGCTTCTTGGCCTTTTCCAGATAGGGGTTGGGGTTGGGGACGGCGCTGAGCAGCGCGCGGGTGTAGGGGTGCATGGGAAGCGCGAACAGTTCCTCGCTTTCCGCCAGCTCCACGATTTCGCCCTTATGGATATCGGCGTTACGGTCGGAAATGATGCGGAC
>JAZUDA010000023.1:0-3950 GCA_045639455.1 Clostridia bacterium
GGTTCAGCGCCAAGGCCACAGGCTGCAGCGAAAAGGTCGTCAAGTATCTGGGCATTACGCTGCTGCCCCAGGCCGGTGTCGGGCTGGGCATGTGCGTTACCGCGCAGACACTGCCCAACGATGGCACGTTGATCCGCAACATTGTTCTTTTCGCCGTGCTGGTCTATGAAATCTTCGGACCGCTGTTGACGAAGTGGGCACTGACCAAGGCTGGCGATATTCAGCCCATGCCCGAGGCTGTCCGCAACCGCCGTCAGGAAATGTTGGCATCCGCTGAGCCGCTTGAGCTTGTGGAAATGCGCAGCAAGCGCAAGCAGGAAACTCCCAAGGAATAAGCATCATAACGCTGCTCCGCAAGATATTGCAATCCCGTAAGGATATTAGAGTGGCAAAACAAAGCCCGTCGAAAAGGATTTCACATCCTCTTCGATGGGCTTTTCTTTTATCTGATGTCTGATGAACTGAGATTGATTGAGGTTTTCAACTTATGAATTCGTATAAACGAGTGTACCGTTCACAACAGATTTGATAGGAAGTCACAGCGTTTTCTCGTAGCAAATCTCTTCCGTCCCAAAACAAGGCTTAACCTTACCAAATGTTGTATATCCACATGCTTCATAAAAGCTTCTTGCCCAGTTGTTTTTTGTAAACACCCATAATATGACTTTCTTATAGCCAGCAGCTTTCATATCCTCTATTACCTTATCCATCATTTTGGTCCCGAAACCTTTTCGCCAATTGCTCTGCAGACTGTGAATACAGATGAGTTCCGCATAACCAGTCATATCTTCATCTCTTGCTTTATCCCAGTATGCAATGCAATGAGGCGTGCCATCCACTTCCAAAATGTACCCGTTACCGATGTTCCGGTTCAGTACTCTGCTGTACATTGCAGTTACTCGGGATAACTCTGTACATTTCTGTAAATCATCATCAGACAGAATGCCCTTGAAAGCGGCTTTCCAGCTTTCGGTCTGAATATGCGCCAAGGTGGTTTCATCACCGATTTGTACTTTTCTGATGGTATAATTCATTCACATTGATCCCCTTGTCCGTTCTTCCGAATACGCTCATGCTCATTCATCAAATTCGATTTGTCGATATCAATGGAGTGTATCAGATTATACAGCATTGAACTCGCGTCCGGGAAAACATTAGTCGTTTGGTTTTCCCGTAATCAGCATGGCATCACCGAAGGAGAAGAAGCGATATTCCTTTTCCACCGCCTCCCGGTAGGCATCCAGTGCGGTTTCCCGACCGATAAAGGCAGAAATCAGCATCAGCAGGGTGCTTTCAGGCAGATGGAAATTGGTAATCAGCGCGTCCACGCACTTGATTTTGACGCCAGGAGTAATGAAAATTGCCGTATTGCCCTTGCCCGGATGTACAATTCCGTCCGGTGTGGAAACAGTTTCCAGCGTACGCACAGAGGTTGTTCCCACGCAGACACAGCGGTTGCCGCGGGCGCGGGCCGCGTTGATGGCATCCGCTGCCTCCTGTGTCACCTCGTAGTACTCAGAGTGCATCACGTGTTCCTCCACGTTTTCCACCTTCACGGGGCGGAAGGTGCCAAGCCCCACGTGTAGCAGCACCGGCACCACCTGAACGCCCTTCGCACGGATTCTGTCCAGCAGCTCCGGCGTAAAATGCAGGCCTGCGGTCGGCGCCGCGGCAGAGCCCTCCTCACGGGCGTATACCGTCTGGTATCGGGTCTGATCCTGCAGCTGCTCGTGAATATAGGGCGGCAAGGGCATCTTCCCCAGCTTGTCCAGCAGCTCCTCAAACACGCCCTGGTAGTGGAAACGGACAATTCGCCCGCCGATTTCCTCCACATTTTCCAGAATTTCGCATGTCAGAAGCCCGTCGCCGAAGGAAACCGTGGTACCCGGTTTCAGTCGGCGGCCGGGGCGCACCAGCGCCTCCCAGTCCGTAGCGTTGTTGCGCTTCAGCAGCAGCACCTCCACAGGTACCTTGGTATCTGTCTTTTCGCCCAGGAGACGGGCGGGAATCACCTTGGTATCATTCACCACCAGCACATCGCCGGGGTTCAGGTACTCGATTACGTCCCGGAAAATCCGGTCCTCCCGCAGGCCGGTGTCACGATGGACAACCATCAGCCTGCTGGCGTCACGGGGCTCCATGGGGGTCTGTGCAATCAAATTTTCCGGAAGATCGTAATAAAAATCGCTTGTTTTCATCGGAATTGCCTCTTGTTACAGCATTTTCTGCATAATATACTCATTCACAAGCCCGCTGTCCAACCGGACGGAATTGGGACGAACGCCCACGACGGAGAAGCCTGCCTTCTCATACAGTGCCCGGGCCCGGCTGTTGCCCTCAATGAACATCAGTTCCATCATTTGTACGCCTTCCCTGCCGCGGGCCTCCCGCTCCATGCGGGCAAACATGGCGGTACCGATGCCCAGGTTCCAGAATTTCTTTTTCAGGGCAATGCCGATTATGGCGATATGGCGGGATTTGATCAAGGTGCTGAACGCGATATCGCAGTTTCCCGCCAGTTCCCCGTCCACCTCGCAGACAATCATCAGCCGGTTCGGATCCTCCGCGGTGCTTTGCAGGAACGCGGCCTCTTTTTCTTCCGTCATACCGTCCCAGTCTTCCGGTGTGCGGCTCAGAAAAGGCGTTTCGCCGCAAACAATACGCATATCCTCCAGCATTGCAGGGCCGTCCTCCCTCCGCGGCGGGCGAAAAAGTGCGGTCCGTCCGTCCTTCAGAGGAACGGAATATGGCTCAAAATGCATAGACAGAACCTCCTATTATAAATCCAGCTTCATCTGCCCGTCATCCGCGGTATCCGCCGCGTGAGGGGCAATTCTGCCGAAGTGGGCATAGGCCGCGGGCGTCAGGATTCGTCCCCGTGGGGTGCGCATCAGGAAGCCCAGCTGCATCAGGTATGGTTCATATACGTCCTCGATGGTCACGGAGTCCTCCCCCGTGGTCGCCGCAAGCGTATCCAGCCCCACCGGGCCGCCTCCGAACTTGTCCATCATGCAGGTCAGCACCGCCCGGTCAACCCGGTCAAGACCCAGGTCATCCACATCCAGCATATCCATTCCGGCGCGGGCAACCTCATAGGTGATTACGCCGTCCGCCCTTACCTGGGCGAAGTCACGGACACGCTTCAGCATTCGGTTGGCGATTCGGGGCGTTCCGCGGCTTCTGCGGGCAATTTCCAGTACGCCTGCGGGCTCGCACGCCATGTTCATAATCCCTGCCGAGCGGGTCACAATCTGAGCCAGTTCCTCCGGCGTGTACAGCTCCAGGCGGAACAGCATACCGAACCGGTCGCGGAGCGGCGCGGATAACTGTCCGGCGCGGGTAGTAGCTCCAATCAGCGTAAATTTGGGCAAATCCAAGCGGATAGAGCGCGCCGTGGGGCCCTTGCCAATCATGATATCCAGCGCGTTGTCCTCCATGGCGGGGTACAAAACCTCCTCCACGGAGCGGCTCAGCCGGTGAATTTCATCAATAAAAAGCACATCTCCCGGGGCAAGGTTCGTCAGAATGCTGGCCAGATCGCCCGGGCGTTCAATTGCCGGCCCAGAGGTGATCCGGATATTCTGCCCCATTTCCGCGGCGATAATGCACGCCATGGTTGTTTTGCCCAGGCCGGGCGGGCCGTAGAGCAGGATATGATCCAACGGCTCATGGCGCTGAAGAGCAGCCTCGATATAGATTTTCAGGCTGTCCTTCATTTGTTTCTGGCCCACGTAATCCCGCAGGGCGTGGGGACGAAGGGACTGCTCCAGATCCTTATCCTCCTGCCGCATACCGGCATTCATCAACCGATCTTCGTTCATCATTGTCCCTCCTTAAAATGCCATGCTCCGCAGCGCGAGGCGCACCAGCTCGTCCGCCTGATCACTCTGGTCTTTTACGCCGTTCAGGGCGCGGGCAGCCTCCTGCCCGGTATAGCCCAGCGATTGCAA
>JAZUDA010000024.1:0-1711 GCA_045639455.1 Clostridia bacterium
GCCTGTTATACTACGCATAACAGGGAAGGAGGAATCCCTTGCGTGATTCCTCCTTCCAATAACATCTTCTATGCCATAAAGACTGCATAATTATTATGAATAGGAGATTGGGTTCTTAATCTGGAAATACGGAATAAGGAGGGTGCCATGGATTAAAACCGATTTGCATGCGCGGCAATGGTTTGACTGATTCATCAAAGGAGAAGTGAAGAATGAAATGTACTGTATGTGGTTCTGAGAATGGAAAAAGCGCGGTGTTCTGTGAACATTGCGGAGCCAAATTGGAAAAGAAAAAGAAATCATGGTTGATTCCAATTCTGGTTGGGTCTATTGCTTTGGTAGCCTTGGTAGTCGTTGCCGGTGTATTCTTGGGCAAGGCATTCCTGGGTAAGCCTGTCATTCATCTCAAGGAATATGTTGTGGCCTCTTTTGATGGCTATGATGGATATGGAACGGCTACGATTACATTGGATCGTAATCGACTCATCGAAGATTATGCTGATCATGTAAAGTTGACCAAAGAAGGGCGCGAGCAGTTCAAACTGGAACGTGCCATGATTGATTACTCAATGACCGAAGAGGGGTATATAGCGGATATGCTTCTCAACAACTGCGGAGTTCACTGTGACGCGGTTAAGGAACTTGCGGAAGGCCAAATTATCCAGTATGAGTTAACAAAGAACTCAGCCATAGACACATATCTCAGGGCTGATATTGATTGTACTACAGAGGCATTGGTCGTTACGGGATTGCAGCCGATTGAGAAGCGAGATATCTTCAACGGGGTAGATATTGCGGCTAATGGCTACAATGGATACGCAAACCTGAATGTGCTTGGAGGCGGCAGTGACTGGCGTTTTGTGGCCAGTAAGACCGATAACATATCCAATGGCGATATCATAACTGTGACAGCACAGTACAAGAGCGGCTACTTCGATGTTTATGAGAATGCCGCGGATATCGCGGAGCAAACGAGCAAACAGGGGTATGTGCCTGAATCGCTGACAAAGACCTACGAGGTCAGCGGGCTTCAGGACCCGGAACAAATCGATGCGTTTGAATATATCAAGCCGGTCCTATGCGGATATGATGGATTTGGCTATGTCCAGATTAACTGGGCGGAAAATGCACCTTACCGGGACGATATGGTTCTTCAAATCGATCCGGACCCAAATGCGGTGTGGTACCGCAACGGTGACACGATCACATTAACGATTCTTCGAAATACAGATAGCTGGTTCTATTCTGACGGCAAGGAATGGGATAACGCTGAATCCCTGCAGGAACGCGGATATGTGCTGGCCGCGACCAAGATGGAGTATACCATCAACGGATTACCGGAGCCGCCGGACCGCAAAAATGCCCCTTATGAAGCAATCCCATATAATGGTCATTATTACAGCTTCTATACGGGAGCATGGTACAACTGGGACGAGGCAGAAAAGTGGTGTGAAGACCGAGGCGGGCATCTCGCAACAATAACCGATCAGGCGGAAGCTGAATTCCTGACGATGTTGGCCGAAAGAAAAGATGTGTTTAATACTGCGTTGTGGCTTGGCGGATACAAGGAAGATGGTTATCAATGGCAGTGGGTGACTGGTGAAGATATGGTTTACACAAATTGGGATGAAGAAGACCAAGATATAGCTATGTATGCATTTTGTATGTATGAAGGACGCTGGATACAAATATCGAATCAGAGTGTAGGCGG
>JAZUDA010000025.1:0-2765 GCA_045639455.1 Clostridia bacterium
CTCCCGGGATGTGATTTCGTCCTTCTTGTCCGCGATGGCGCGGAAAGCCTCATATACCTTCGCCATGTCCTCCTCAGACAGGTCGTAGCCCAGCTTCTGCACCGCCGCACGGACGGCAGGCAGCTCGTCGTGAACGGTCAAGGCGGCACCGTCCCGCTCCCGGACAATGCCATCAAGGGCGGATTTCTTGTTATGCTCGCCGTGAAGCATCCGGTCAATCTGGAACAGAAGCCGGTGAAGTTCTGTCTGACGCAGATTGCAGGAAACATCCAGCACATCACCGCGGACGCTCAGCACCTGGGCCAGGGGCGCTACGGTCGCCATCACGCCCGGCAGACACCCGGTCTTGATTTCCGTGGCACCCGCCCGAATCGCCGCGATGGCGCAGGCGTTCGCCATGCCCAGAGTGTCGGAAATGCGCACGCCGAGGCCAAGCCCGGAAAGAACCGGCAGGCGCTCTTTCAGCCCGGCAAGGAAAGCCGCCATTTCTTCGGGCAGCATCAGCCCCGCGTCATCGCAGACCGTAACGGTGGTGGTGCCGCTTTCGCAGGCCGCACCGATGGCATCCGCCAAGAAGGCTCTGTCCGCACGGCAGGCATCCTCCGCCACGAATTCCACATCCGGGCAGAGTTCCTTGCAGCGGGAAATCACCTGCCGGATTGTATCCAGCATGACCGCGGGCTTTTTATGCCAGAAATACTCCATCTGCGCCGCGCTCATGGGGGCCTTCAGCTGCAGCCGGGGATGACAGGCATCCTTCAGCGCCGCCCAAGCCGTATCCACACCGGGCAGGTCGGGAGAAACAGGAAGAGCCACTGCGGCATTTTTTACCGCGGTGGCTACGGATTTCACCAAAAGGGAATCGATTCTGGCGTTCTTGATGGGGGCCAGCTCGATCACGTCCACGTGAAGCCGGTCCAGCAGCTTCGCCGCCTCGATTTTTTCCCGGAAGGACAGACCGTTCTCCCGGGAATCATCGGACAGGGGCAAAGTCATATCAGAAAGAAGGATGTTCCGCATAGGATGTTCTCCTGTGTCAGATTTTTACGATCCAGTGATTATCATCAGGCAGACGGCCATATTGGATGCCGGTCAGGGTATCATACAGCAGCTGGGTCACAGGGCCAATCTTACCACCGTTGACGGTGAACTCTTCATCGCCGAAGGCGAGGCGGCCGATGGGGCTCACAACAGCAGCGGTACCGGTGCCCCAGGCCTCTTCGAGGGTGCCGTCACGGCTGGCGGCAGCCAGTTCATCCACGCTCAGCAGCCGTTCGGAAACCTTGTAGCCCTTCTGCTTCAGCAGCTCGATGCAGCTGCGGCGGGTAATGCCGGGCAGGATAGAGCCGGTCAGCGCGGGGGTGATGATTTCGCCCTTAATCTTGAACATCACGTTCATGGAGCCGACTTCCTCGATATACTTCTGCTCCACACCGTCCAGCCACAGCACCTGGGAATAGCCCTTCTGAGCGGCCTTTTCGCCGGCACGGGTGGAAGCGCCGTAGTTGCCGCCGCACTTGGCATAGCCGGTGCCGCCGCGAACCGCGCGGACGTCCTTGGTCTCAATCATGATGCCGGTAGGATTGATGCCCTCCTTGTAATAGCTGCCAGAGGGGCTGGCGATAATGATGAAGTGGGCGCACTTAACGGTATGAACGCCCAGTGCTTCGTCATCGCCGATCATGAAAGGACGCAGATACAGGGAGGTTCCGTTGGAGGAAGGTACCCAGTCCTGATCGATCTTGACCAGTTCTTCCAGCAGCTGGAGGAAATCTTCCTCGGGCAGCTGGGGCAGGCACAGACGCTCCGCGGAGTCGTTCATACGCTTCGCGTTGCAATCCGGGCGGAACAGCTGCACACTGCCGTCCGCGGTCCGGTAGGCCTTCAGACCCTCAAAAATCTCCGCACCGTAATGGAGGCAGGTGGAGGCAGGGTGAATCGGCAGATAGTCAAAGGGAACGATGCGGGCATCATGCCAGCCCTTTCCCTGATGATAGTCGATAATCGCCATATGATCCGTGAAAACCTTACCGAAGCCCAGGGAGGTTTCATCCGTGGGCTTGGCCTTGGGCGTCTGGGTCTTGGTGACGGAAATATTCAGCATAGCTTATTCCTCCTGATAATCGCGGCCCAGCTGCAGGGCCTGCATATTCACCTGGAGCATTTCGGGATGCTTCACGGAGACGACTTTCTTCATGGCGGCATCCACGGAAGCCTCATCATACTCGTCCATGGTTTCCAGAATCCGGCCCATCAGAATCATGTTTGCCAACTTATCCACACCGTTTTCGGAAGCAAGACGGGTAGCAGGCACATAGTGTACCGTCACATCCTTGCGGTTGACGGGGCGGGCGATCAGAGAAGAATCCACGTAGATGATGCCGCCGGGCACAACCGCGTCCTCGTACTTGTCCAAAGAGGGCAGATTCATGACCATCAGTACATCCGGCTTATCCACGATGGGAGAGCCGATTTCGTCATCGCTGAGGATTACAGAACAGTTGGCAGTACCGCCGCGCATTTCTGGGCCGTAGGAGGGAAGCCAGGAAACCTGCTTGCCTTCCAGCATGCCCTTATAAACCAGGAACTTGCCCGCGAAAAGCAGACCCTGTCCGCCGAAACCGGCAATCAGATAGGAGTGGGTCATTTTGCGGCCTCCTTCCCGGAGCGGTCCTTATACACGCCCAAAGGATAGTAAGGAATCATGGTGTTTTCCACCCAATCCAGCGCCTGCTTGGGACTCATGCCCCAGTTGGTGGGACAGG
>JAZUDA010000026.1:0-2700 GCA_045639455.1 Clostridia bacterium
CAGCAACGCTATTTCATCCCCCCGGGTGTACACCGAGGCCTGCTTGCCGTTCCCGATGACAGAGAAGGATTCTGCTGTCGTGGAATAGTCAAGCATGGCGATTTGCGTGCTTCCGGTTACCGGAATGCCTTTTTGTACCAGTTCGCTGATCTGCTCCGCACTGGCGTCGAACCGATCCACCTGCACAAGACAGTCCTCTTCCTCATCATAATACCAGGGAAAATAGACGGTGATGGGTACAAGCCAATCTCCGTTCGGCAGTTGAATCAGCTCTTTTGAAGAGGCGTGCTGCTCTGTAACTTTTTCCTGGGATAGCTTGATATCAAAAGCCCGGGCCAGTTGGGGATAGGTGAAAGCAATCGTCCAATCTATTTCCACGCCCGACTCACTCGGTGTGCCCGACAGAGAACTGCTGCCGTAAAACGCCCGGTATTTCTCCGATGGTGTAAACCTGAGCATGACGATACCTTGCGCGGAGCGGACAAGACAGGCGTTCTGCATCCATTCAACCGGGACGTCTGTGTAAACGGAAAGCAGCATGTCCGGGTTGGCAGCCACCGTGACTCCGCAGGCAATCAGTACGGCCGCCAGACAAACGGCAATGATTCGCACGGCCATCCCGCGGCGGGATACCCGCTTCATGGACTGCCTGAAATGCAGCCCGTCCTGTTCATCGCGGGCGGGAATCGGGTCAGGCTGTTTCAGGGTTTCATATATCCGGGAACATTCCGCACATTCCGCCAGATGCGCTTCAACGGCGCGCTTGCTTTCTTCACCGGCAACGTCATCAATGACCAGCGGCATCAGATCCCGGGCAATACCGCAGGACAGTTTTTCACTCATTTTTCATGTCCTCCTCAGTCAATTTCCGCAGAAGCTGCTTCGCGCGGAAGCATGTTACGCGGGCCCAGCTTTCGCTTTTACCGAAGACGGTACCGATCTCGGCATAGCTCAGTTCACCCAGCACGCGCAGGGAAAATACCTCTTTGTACGGCTCGGGCAGGCTGTGCAAAAGAATATGGATGCGCATGGCATCATCTTTTTGCGCGACAGCGCGCTCAATGTCCGTATCAGCTGCACGATATTCCAATGAAGCGTCATCGGTGAGTCTGCTGTTTTTCCTGATATCGGATACAAACAAATTGTGCGTGATGGAACACAAATAGGTCTCGACCGATGACCGACCCCTGAAGCTGTCAATGGACTGTAAAGCCTTGAAGAAAGTGTTCTGCGTCAATTCCTCCGCCGCTTCCACGTTTCGGGTCAGAGAGTATGCAAAGGCGTAGACCTTCCGGAAATATCGTTCGTACAGCTCCTCAAAGCGCATCCTTTGCACCTCCCTTCACTTGTTAGACGCACGACGGCGGGATTCGTTACAGAAAATCCTCAAAAATCGGGAAACTATTTCAGCAAAACCGGCGTTCAGTCCTTTTTTTCCCCCCGTTCAATGACGGCGCGGGCGAAGGCTTCAATGGTATAGCTGTCCATAAAGCGGGGCAGCCCCGCCTTGCGGAAGAAACAGGAGGGAATTTCGCCAAGCCGCAGGTTCTTCTCAATACAGGGCGTACATCCGTTATCGTGGTTGGAGGGATGATAGGGGCAGGCTGTGTCTTCGCAGCCACAACGGAAATCGGAATCACTCATGACAAAATGCCTCCTTGCAGTATGCTGACACAAGTATAGCACGCGACGGAGCGGTTTTCCATAGGAAGAGGGGAATACAGCCTGATTTTGCCCTTGTGAAAAAGAGAAAATAAGGGTATAATAAAAAGTGGTTTTGTATGCGCATTTTCACGCGGAGGAGGCGATGGGATTGTACGCGCAGGTAATCGTGGATGTGGTGCACAGCCGCGTGGAACGTCCGTTTACGTACATAATCCCCGCTGACTGCGAGGTCGAGGTCGGCACGCGGGTGCTGGTACCTTTCGGCCGCCGCTCCGTGAAGGGGCTTGTGGTTGGGCTGACCGAAAACGCGCCCGCGGATATGGAGCTAAAACCCATTACCCACGCGCTGGACGGTTATCCCGCCGTACTGCCCCGGCTGCTTCAGCTGGCGGAGGAACTGGCAGCGCAGAACCATTGCCCGCTGTCCGAAACGCTTCGGCTGCTGATTCCTGCTGAAATGCGGAAAAACCGGGTCAGGGAAAAGAAAGAGACCGTGGCCAGGCTGGCAATTCCGCTTTCCGATTTGCCTGTTGCTCTGCGCGGGCAGAAGGCGGCACCCAAGCGGCAGACGGTGCTGAACCTGCTGTCCGACGGGGAGGAGCATCCCGTCAGCGAAATGCGGGAGCTTGTCCGCAATCCCTTGCAGCCGCTGCAGATACTGGCGGAGCAGGGGTTGGTAAGCCTGAACGAAAAAATCGTCTTTCGCGCCCCGTATGCCTATCAGGAAGGACAAAAAAGACCGGATCCTGTTCTGACAGAGGAACAGGAAAACGTGCTGACGTCCCTGACCGCTTCATTGGCGGCCGGGGCAGGACGATTCCTGCTTCACGGCGTGACGGGCTCCGGCAAAACGGAAGTGTATATCCGGCTGGTCCGGAAGTGTTTGGAGAGCGGAAAAGGCGCGATTATCCTTGTGCCGGAAATCGCGCTGACGCCGCAGATGGTATCCTGGTTCCGGGAACGGTTCGGCCCGGGAACGGCGGTGCTTCATTCGGGGCTGTCTGCCGGACAGCGGTTTGACGAATGGCGGCGCAT
>JAZUDA010000027.1:0-4427 GCA_045639455.1 Clostridia bacterium
TCCTGGTTGTGTCCGCTCCCGACGGTCCCATGCCACAGACCCGTGAGCACATTCTGCTCGCCCGTCAGGTAGGTGTACCTTACATCGTAGTATTCCTGAACAAGACCGATCAGATGGATGATCCGGAACTGCTGGAGCTGGTTGAGATGGAAATCCGCGACCTGCTGAGCAGCTACGACTTCCCCGGCGACGATCTGCCCATCATCCGCGGCTCCGCCCTGAAGGCTCTGGAGTACGTGACCAATGGCGGCAACGACGTGGACAACGCTCCCGAGTGCCAGCCCATTTGGGAACTGATGAAGGCCGTTGACGACAACATTCCTTCCCCCACCCCTGCTACCGATCAGCCCTTCCTGATGCCCGTTGAGGACGTGTTCACCATCACCGGTCGTGGTACCGTAGCCACCGGCCGTGTAGAGCGTGGCCAGGCGAAGCTGAGCGACACCGTGGAAATCGTCGGTCTGATGGAGAAGAGCCGTGCCGTAGTTATCACCGGTCTGGAAATGTTCCGCAAGCAGCTGGACTATGCCGAAGCCGGCGACAACGTAGGCGTACTGCTGCGTGGTGTACAGCGCAATGAGATCGAGCGTGGCCAGGTTCTGGCGAAGCCCGGTTCCATTCATCCCCACACCCACTTCGTTGGCCAGGTATACGTACTGACCAAGGAAGAAGGTGGCCGTCATACTCCCTTCTTCAATGGCTACCGTCCCCAGTTCTACTTCCGTACCACCGACGTTACCGGCAACATCAAGCTGCCCGATGGCGTTGAAATGGTAATGCCCGGCGATAACATCGACATGGATGTTAACCTGATCACCCCCATCGCTTGCGAGCAGGGTCTGCGCTTCGCTATCCGTGAAGGCGGCCGTACCGTAGGCTCCGGTGTTGTGGCCAAGGTTCTGGAATAATTCATCGGTATTCATTGCCCGCCGTTCTACGGCGGGCTTTTCTAATTTGGAGCAAGCATGAAAAAAACAGTTCTCGCATTGTGTTTTTTATTGAGCCTTTGCCTTTTGTGCGGCTGCCAGGCAACTAAAGGCGTGAAGACAGCCCAAGTCGTGCTTTTCGGCGATGAGCTGCTGGGGGATCAACGGGATTTCCTGCTGCGGTGGGAGTCCCCGATTTTGCTTGCGTTCGAGGATGTCCCGGCAGAAGAACAGGCAGACGTGCTGGGATTCCTTGCGGAGGCGGCGGGGCTTGCCCCGCATCTGCCGCAGGTATCGGTTGCCGGAGACGAGGCAGAGGCTAACGTGGTGATTGTCTATCGACCGTATGCCGACCTGAAAGAAATGGCAGGCCCAAATTTCGGCCTTTGCCGTTATGAATATGCCGACCAGGAAATGACGGGGGCACGGATTTGGATTGCGTCCGACACAACCACGTGGGCACAGCGCCGCCACTTGATACGGGAGGAAATGCTTCATGCTCTTGGCCTCACCTGCGACCAGGACGATGACAGCACCTCACTTCTTTTCAGCGGCTGGACAGAAACAACCGAGCTGTCTTCCCTGGACCGGGAGTTGCTTGCCTTCCTGTACGGGGACGCAGCGTATTCCGGAATGAATGTGTCGGAATTCCGGAAGACGTACGGAAAATAAAATAGACTTGACGAATGTGGTAAAAGATACTATAATTAGACACAGGATAAGCTTTTTTCAAATACAGGAAGGAGGGGTTGCGTGCGCTACTTACCTCCGTCCGGCCATGACTCGGATGCGTTTCACAACGGTACGAACCGATTCGCGTACCGTATGTTGGGCGCGCATCCGGTGGTTCAGGACGGCCGGGAAATGTGGCACTTTGCCGTATGGGCCCCAAATGCCAGACGGGTTTGCCTGGTGGGGGAGTTTAACGAATGGCGGCAAGGGGTTACCTTTCTGGACAAACAATATGACGGAATTTGGGAAATCCGGCTTGACGCGGGGCTTTTCTCCGTCAGCCGTGACAGAAAAAAATATAATTACCCCGATGCGGCGGAAAAACTGAAAACCTATAAATACGCGATTCAGGGACAGGATGGAGAATGGCATCAGAAGTCCGATCCCTACGGTTTCTTGATGCAGGTGCGACCGCAGAACGCCACCTGTCTGTACGATTTGGATTCCTACCGCTGGAAAGACAGCGAGTGGATGCAGAGCCGCTCCTCCCATCAATTGAACCGGGAAGCCGTGAATATTTATGAGCTTCACCTGGGCACGTGGCGCAGGAAAGAGGACGGCAGCTTCTTCAGCTACCGGGAAATTGCGAAACCCTTGGCAGATTATGTTTGCCGGATGGGCTATACGCATGTGGAATTTCTTCCGGTAATGGAGCATCCTTTGGACGGCTCCTGGGGATATCAGGTAACCGGCTTCTTTGCCGCCACGTCCCGGTACGGTACGCCGGACGGGCTGCGATACTTGATTGATACACTGCACCGGCGGGGAATCGGCGTGATTCTGGACTGGGTGCCGGCACATTTCCCCCGCAATGAAGAGGGCTTGTACCACTTTGACGGGCAGCCCTGCTATGAGCATGCGGACCCGAGACGGGCGGAAATGCCCCAGTGGGGGACGAATCTGTTCGATTTTGCCAGGGGCGAGGTTCGCTCCTTCCTGCTGTCCAGCGCCTGCTTCTGGCTGGAACAGTTCCACGCGGACGGCCTGCGGGTGGATGCGGTATCCTGCCTGCTGTATCACGATTTTTGCAGGGAACCGGGACAATGGCTGCCTAATGAGGATGGCGGCCGGGAAAACCGGGAGGCAATCTCCTTCCTGCAGATGCTCAATACTGTTGTGTACCGGGATTTTCCCGGCGTGACAATGATTGCGGAGGAATCCTCTGCCTATCCGCAGGTCACGGGCAGGGTGTGCGATGGAGGGCTTGGTTTCGGCTTTAAGTGGAATATGGGCTGGATGAATGATATGCTGGCCTATGTGAAGGATGACCCCATCTACCGCTCTTATCACCATGACAAGCTGACCTTTTCCCTGATGTATGCCTTCAGCGAGAACTATATCCTGCCGTTTTCCCATGACGAGGTGGTTCACGGCAAGCATTCCATGCTGGACAAGCAGCCCGGCGATCTTTGGCAGAAGTTCGCGGGCCTCCGCGCCCTGTATGGCTATACCATGGCGCACCCGGGTAAGAAGCTGCTCTTTATGGGCGGCGAGTTTGGGCAGTTTATCGAATGGAAGGACTCGGACCAGCTGGACTGGTTCCTGCTGGTGTACGAGCGGCATCCGGAGATGAAGAAGTATGTCCGGGCACTGAACCTGTTTTATAAAAAAACGCCCGCGTTTTTCCAACAGGACAGAAGCTGGGAAGGTTTTTCATGGCTTAACGCGGATGATAAGGAACGGAGCATCGCGTCCTTCCTGCGTACGGCGGATGACGGGACGACCGTGGCGGTGGTGGTGAACTTTACCCCCGTCACGTATCCCGATTACCGTCTGCCCCTGCCGTGCGGAGGCGTGCTGACGGAAATCCTGAACTCCGACAGCGAGGAATTCGGCGGCAGCGGTGTTCGAAACGGGAAGCCGGTTTATGCACGCAAGTCGCCCCTAATGAATCAGCCTTACTCCTGCACAGTTGTCGTTCCCCCTTATGGGTGCGTATATTATCGGTTTACAAAGCGAAAAATACAGGTAAGGAGTGGAAAAACATGATGCGAAAGAAAAAATGTGTAGCCATGCTGTTGGCCGGCGGCCAGGGTAGCCGGCTGGGCATTCTGACACAGGATATGGCCAAGCCTGCTGTACCCTTCGGCGGCAAGTACCGGATTATCGACTTCCCTCTGTCAAACTGCACCAACTCCGGCATTGATACGGTGGGCGTGCTGACTCAGTACCGTCCACTGGAACTGAATGCTTATATCGGCTCCGGCGCGCCGTGGGATCTGGATATTTCCAATGGCGGCGTATTTGTGCTTCCGCCGTACCAGACAGGCGCGACCGGGCAGTGGTATAAGGGTACGGCGAACGCCATTTATCAGAACCTGGCGTTTATACAGCAGTATGACCCGGAATATGTGCTGATTCTCAGCGGCGACCATATCTATAAAATGGACTATAACGCTATGGTGCAGGCACACATCAAGGCGGGCGCGGATTGCACCATCGCCGTCCGTGAAGTGCCGTGGGAAGAGGCTCCCCGTTTCGGCATCATGAATACGGACGAGAATGATTATATTACCGAGTTCGAGGAAAAGCCCGCCCATCCCAAGTCCAACCTGGCCAGCATGGGCGTATATGTCTTTACCTGGGAAAAGCTTCGCTATTATCTGACACAGGATGAAAACGATCCGAAGAGCTCCAACGACTTCGGTAAGAATGTGATTCCCACCATGCTCGCCGAAGGGCAGAAGATGAATGCCCACCGCTTCGCGGGCTACTGGAAGGATGTCGGTACGGTCAGCAGCCTGTGGGAGGCGAATATGGACCTCCTTT
>JAZUDA010000028.1:0-1678 GCA_045639455.1 Clostridia bacterium
GTCCGCCACACCGATTCCCAGAACGCTGGCACTGATTCTGTACGGCGATTTGGATGTGTCCGTGATTGACGAGCTTCCCGCGGGGCGTCAGCCGGTAAAGACACGGATTGTGCCGGATGCCAAGCGGGACAGCATGTACGCCTTTCTGCGTGAACAGGCATCACAGGGGCGACAGGCCTATGTGGTCTGCCCGCTGGTGGAGGATTCGGACAGCATCAGCGATGTGAAATCCGCTCAAACGGAGTATCACAGGTTGGTTGCCGGCCCGTTGAAGGGCCTGACTGTGGGGCTGACCTACGGGAAACAGCCGGAAGAAGAGAAGCAGCAGGTGCTGACGGATTTCGCGGCGGGAAAGATTCAGGTACTGGTGGCGACCACGGTAATCGAGGTGGGCATCAATGTGCCCAATGCCACCGTCATGGTGATTGAAAACGCGGAACGCTTCGGCCTGTCCCAGCTGCATCAGCTTCGCGGCCGGGTAGGACGGGGCAGTGAGGAAAGCTGGTGTCTGCTGCTGGCGGATTCCAACGAGCGGCTCCGCACCATGGTATCCACCAACGATGGGTTTATCATTGCCCAAAAGGACCTGGAACTGCGCGGCCCGGGTGAGTTTCTCGGCACACGGCAGCATGGGGAGGCAGTTCTTCCCGGCGGCACCAGCTTGTATGGGGATGTGCGATTACTGGAGGAAACCCATCAGTGTATGAAGCAGCTGTTGCAGACACCGTCCATGAAGAATGAGCTGGATGCGGTGATGGCCGAGGCGGAAAAAGCCCTCGGCGAAAAAATGCGGGAAATTGCTCTGAATTAAGGAAAAGGAGATGGAAGCATGATTTATCTGGATAACGCGGCAACGACGCCCTGCGATGAGCAGGTGGTTTCTGCCATGCTTCCGTATTTTGCGCAGGAATTTGGCAACGCGTCCGCGGCATACGGTGCTGGGAGATTGGCCCGCTCGGCGGTAGAAAACGCCCGTCGGCAAGTGGCGGCCCTTCTTGGCGCCAACAAGGACAAGATTTATTTCACTTCGGGCGGCACGGAAAGCGACAACTGGGTGCTGCAGGCCTTCACAGGAAGTATTGTCAGCTCCGCCATTGAGCATCACGCGGTTCTGTCCCGAGTGCCGGAGGAAAATCGTCTTCCGGTGAACAGACTCGGCGAAGTGATTGTCGCGGATTCCCTGCAGGAAAGGACACGGCTGCTGTCTGTTATGATGGCCAACAACGAAACAGGCGTGATTCAGCCGGTGGAAGAGTTCGCGGCGTTGGCGCATCGCCACGGTGCGCTGTTCCATACGGACGCGGTACAGGCAGTGGGTCATCTGCCCATTCGGGTGCATGAGATGGGGATTGACTTCCTCTCGCTTTCTGCCCACAAGTTCAACGGCCCCAAGGGAATCGGTGCCCTTTATATCCGAAACGGGCTGCATCCCGCCGGATTTATGCTGGGGGGAGCGCAGGAACGGGGGAGGCGCGCAGGTACGGAAAACACGCCGGCAATTGTGGGCTTGGGCGAGGCCGCGAGGCTGGCTGCAGAGAAAATAACCGAAAGAACGGAAAAAACCGCCGCTATGCGGGATGCTTTTGAGCAGGCGGTGCTTGCCCGGTGTCCCGCAGCCTTTGTGAACGGATACAGCGCGAAGCGTCTTCCCGGCCACAGCAATTTTACATTCCCCGGC
>JAZUDA010000029.1:0-4547 GCA_045639455.1 Clostridia bacterium
TTTTGCAGGTTGTGATCAGCTGGCTGAAGCCGTTGTGGGCGGCAAAGCTGCTCCTACCGCCTGCCCTCCTGCAGGTCCCAAGGGCGCCAAGGAAATCGGCGAAATTATGGGCGTTGCCGTTGATGGGGAAGAGCGCAAGGTTGCCCGGGTGATTTGCCAGGGCAAGACCGGTGTTGCCAATGAATCCTATCATTACGATGGCTATAACAGTTGCAGCCTTGCGGTAGGCATCGCAGGCGGCCCCACCAAGTGCTTGTACGGTTGCGTTGGCCTGGGTGACTGCATGGATCACTGCTCCTTCGGGGCGATTTCCATCAAGGAGGGCATCGCGTTTGTCGATGAATCCAAGTGCACCGGCTGCGGATCCTGTGTTACGAACTGCCCCCGCCATGTGCTGGAGCTTCAGCCTGTTTCCCAGACGGTGACCGTCCGTTGCCATAACGTAGAGGTCGCGCGTAAGGCCCGCGAATCCTGCATGAAGGCCTGCATCGGTTGCGGACGCTGCACCAAAGAATGCAAATACGATGCAATTCATGTGGAGAACGGCTTTGCCCGCATTGATCCCGGCAAGTGCACCCGTTGCGGCGCCTGCGTTTCCGTTTGCCCTTGCAAGTGCATTACGCTGGGCGAAGTGATGGAGTAAACATTATTTGAAAGGAAAATGCGTATGAAATATTCCTCTTTTCCCTGTGGACCCAAGGTCAGCCGTCTCGGCTTTGGCTGTATGCGTCTTCCTGTTGCCGGCGAAGATAAGCACATTAACGAGGTTCTTGCAATCTCTATGATTCGTGGCGCGATTGATCGAGGCGTAACCTATATCGATACCGCGTGGCCCTATCATGGCGGCAAGTCTGAAATTGTTGTCGGAAAGGCACTAAAGGACGGCTACCGTGAGAAATTGGTTCTTGCCACCAAGCTGCCGATTTGGTCGGAAGATATACAGACCAAGGAAGACATGCATCGCGTTCTGGACGAACAGCTTGCCAAGCTGCAGACGGATCATGTTGATTTCTATCTGATGCACGCTCTGAATAAGGAACGCTTTGAGAAAATGAAGCGGCTGGATTACAAGTCCTTCTTCGCCGAGGCGATGGCATCCGGAAAGATTCTTCATCCCGCATTCTCCTTCCACGATGACGCTGAAACTTTCCGGGCTATCGTGGATGATTATCCCTGGCATATGGCACAGGTTCAGATGAATATCCTGGATGAGAATTACCAAGCCACCGTAGCAGGCATGGAATACGCTGCCTCCAAGGGAATCGGCCTGGTCGTGATGGAGCCCCTCCGCGGCGGTGCCATGGCGAAGGCTCCCGCTGAGGTACAGAAGCTGTACGATAATTTCCCTGTACAACGCAAGGCAGTCGATTGGGCGTTCCGCTATCTGTACGACATGCCGTTTGTCATGACTATCCTCTCCGGCATGAGTGTGCCGGAACAGGTGGAGGACAATCTGCGCATCTTTGAGGATGCTGAGGCGAACTGCATGGATGACGCGGAAAAGCAACTGATTCGGGACGTTCGGGCTGCTTATCTGTCCCGTATCAAGACCGGATGCACCGGTTGCAAGTACTGCCAGCCCTGCCCCGCGGGGGTGAAAATCCCGAATGTGTTCCGCAACTATGACAACGCGCTGATGTTTGACCGTCAGGAAAGCTTCCGTGCCACCTATGAAAAGCTGGAGGCGGAGCAGTCCGGGCCTTCCCAGTGCGCCATGTGCGGTAATTGCGAGGCTTCCTGTCCCCAGCATCTGGAAATTATCCGTATGCTGGCGGAAATCCGGCAGGAAATGGAAAAGTAACTTATCCGTAATAGAACGACTTTCCGGAATCAAACCGGAAAGGCGATTTTTTACAAAGAAAACCCGGAAGCGAATCTTATGCTTCCGGGAAAAGAAAATAGAATGGATGGATTAATGGCGGTCATACTCGGAATGCATTTCGTGGAATGCTTTCTTACGAGCATACATGACCTTTTCGGCCTCGGCAATCAGATCCTCAAGAAGCTTGCTGTTGCCGAAGGCGGAACCTATACAGGCAGTATCACCGTCTTTGTTTTCCACGGCCTTCAGGAGGGTGCTGACGCGATACTCAAAGGCTTCTTCCTGCATGCCGGGCAGCATGACAATGAATTCATCACCGCCTACACGATAAATCTCGCTCTTGCGGCAACAGTTGCCCAGCAAGGCGGCAAAATCAATCAGCAGTTGGTCGCCGGCGGCGTGACCAAGCTTGTCATTGGTGTACTTCAGCTTATTCAAGTCAGCGTATATGATGCCAAGCGTCTCGTTCTTTTCGGACTCCTCTTTAATCTTGGCTGCGTATGCGCGCCGATTCAGGAGGCCGGTCAATTCATCATGGTTCGCGTTGTGGGTGCTGATCTGACGATCCATAGACAGACGTTGCATCCGCTCCGTTTGAATCATTACGTAAATGATCAGCAGAGAGAAGGTGGAAGTCGGGAAAGCGTATGAGAACTCGGGCAAAAGCATATTCAGCACGGCGGCGATACCGGGCAGAACAGGGTGGAGATATGCGGCAATGCGCTCGTTGAAACTCATCAGTTTCTTGTGCGATGCTACGTAGAGGATACAAAGGATCATCGACAATACGTTGACAACCAGATAACCAAAGTATAAATCGCCGTCCGAATAGGTTCCGTTTTCGAATACATACAGTTTTCCGGACATTCCCGCCAAAGCCGTAAACAGGGACGCTATTACCGTGAACGCCATGGTCCAGTGCAGGGGAGTATAGGATACCGTGGAGCGTTCACGAAGGTATTCTGTCACATAAGCTACGAATTGGCCGGCCATGATAAAAGGCATAATCAGAGAAATTAATGTTGTGGCATTCAGCACCGACATCAGCCTGGAGCATCCGTCGCAAATCCAGGAAATCGCGTCGGAACTCAAAGCGATAATCAGAGAAATGGCAAGAATCGGGAAAATGCGGTTCCTCTTTGTCTTTTCATAACGGCCATAATAATGCAGGTAGATCAGCAGCAGTGAAATCAGGATAGACATGATTTCGGTTGCCGCGATGCCGTATGCGGAAGGGGAAAGAACACGAAGGCTTGTGTTTTCCGTCAGAGGAAGATCGATGGTAAATACTTTCTCATACCCGGTTTTTTTTGTGTCCGAAGAATGAAGAAGAGTGCCGTCCTTGTCTACGGCAAGACTGATGCCGTCATAGGTGGGCTTCAGAATTGTGATATTGTTTTGAATCGCCAGCGTGCGTACAATATTCGCGTGCAGCTGGGTGATGGAATTCCAATCCCAGGACCCCAGGAACAAAATATCGGTATCGTCGTCGATTTTATTGATATAGTCGGAATAATTGCTGTCATAGCAAATAAGGTAAGAAACCTTTACCGGCTTTCCGTCAATATCCAGCGTCAGAGAGGTGATTTCGCCGTCACCGGGTTCGTAATTGCTTTCAAAAAAGGGAATCAGTTTGGACTTCGTGTAGGTGTCTAATAATTCCCCGTGATTGTCTACCCAGAACATCTTGTTCCGGTTTTTCCCGCCGGTCGTGCTTTTTACATCGACGCCGACCAGCATATGCAGGTTGTTTTTTGCGGCGATCTGGGCACAGTATGCAGTAAAATCTTCTTCCTGGGTATCAAGAATTTCGAAGGCCTCTTCACAGTAGGCGAGAATTTTCGCACCTTCTTCAGCGGAGGTCGCGGCGGATTTGGCAACGCTTTCCTTCGCGTCTTCATAAGGAAGGGGAATATAACTGATATAGTCGCCTACATAGGGACCGGTGGTGTAGGAAACACGAAGCGTATCAACAGGCTCCGTGTTGGGGAAGAGCACAACCATTCCGTAGATAAGAACAGCGAAAAGCAGACCTCCGCCCAGGAAAAAGGCGGGAAGCTTACGAGTTTTATAAGAATAATGAATCAGCGCGAATCCCAACAGCAGGACAAAACTGGTTCCATAGGAACCGAGATACCGCTCAATCTGAAGTAGCGCGGTGGCATCGGCAAACAGTACGTCAAGCCGCAGCAGGGTGGGAATGTTTAAAAGGCTTGCGATAAAATAGAATAGAATCCAGATGGCAGGGAACAGGAAGAGAGCAGACCAGTGTTTCCACTTCTGCGCCAGATAAGAATATAGAAGGAAAATGACGTACAAGGCGATTCCGGCAGGGGTAAAGATGGTAAAATACAGCCAAATGACGTCAACGGCCGTGCTGTAATGAACAAGATACCCTGCCAGAAACACCACTCCGGAGAGAAGCAGTTGTTTAGGCGAACGGAACTCGTCCGTCAGGCACAGAAAGCTGAAAATCCAGATGGTGGCGGATATTCCGGTGCCCCAGGTTAACGAAAATATACCGGGAAGTGCCAGTCCCAGAAAACCGGTGCAGAGAAAGAAAATATATCGAAGTTTCGGAGTAAACTTGTTTGTTGTTTCCATATGTATTCTCCTGCGAAAAAAAGATAATTGCGGATAAATACTACTTGATTATTATAGTATGATTGAAAAAGAAAATCAATATGAAAACTGTTTTTTTCATGAATCAGGTTGATTTTTTATA
>JAZUDA010000030.1:0-2692 GCA_045639455.1 Clostridia bacterium
TTCTCCCATATTTGGGAAATGATGGTCATGTCCGGCAAGATTCCTTTTGACACCCACGGCATTCAGGTGGGGGTTGGCACCTATCTGGTGATGGATCTGTACGATCAGATCGCCAAATTGACCCCCAGTCGCGAAAAGGCGGAGGCTTTCATTGCCTCCTTCAAGCCCGAGGATTGGGAAAAGGGTATTCATGAGTTCTTCGGTGACGCCGCGGAGCCCATTCTGGCCCTTGAAAAGCGGGTTGGGAAGAACGATCCCACCAAGCACGCAAAGCGTCTGGAGCGCATTTTAGGCCATTGGGATGACATTTTAGCCGCCATGAAGGCGGAGCTGCCCCCGATTGAGCAGATTCGTTCCCTGATGGAGACTGTCGGGATGCCTATGCTGCCCTCCGATATCGGCTACACGGATGAAAACGCCTATGACGCTTTCTACCACAGCCGTGATATCCGTGACAAGTACCTGACCTCCTCCATGCTGTGGGATCTGGGCCTGCTGTATGAGATGAAGCTGAAGCTGACCAGAGACTGATTGCCAAACAAAAAAACAGATTGCGGTGTTGTTGCCGCAATCTGTTTTCTTATGCGCGATTTTCTATTTCTCGAACCGTCAGGCAATCGCCTTCGACCGTAAAGGAAACGGTCATGCCGGCGAAATCCATCTTGTAGACGCGTTCCGGATCGTTCTGGTAGGATGGCCGCGGGTCATTGGCCAGCACTTCCGTGAGCGCGTCCCGTTTTTCAGCGGGCACAAGCCGCAGCCATTCCTCAGGGATTGTGACCTGAAGGCAATACTCGCGAAACCGGTCAGAGAAGCCGCCGATTGCCTCCGGATGGGCATCCACATAAGGCAGATACGGCTTGACATCATAAATCGGTGTCCCGTCCATCAGGTCCGCCCCAGCAACAATCAACACCTGGCCCAGCTGCGGATCTGTTTCAACCCGTACCAGCCGCACACAGGACAGCCCAATCGGGTTGGGCCTGAAGGGGGAACGGGTAGCAAACACGCCCATCCGCTTATTGCCGCCCAGGCGCGGCGGGCGCACCGTAGGCGACCACTGCGAACGAACGGATTCCGAAAACTCCCACAGCAGCCACAGATGGGAATACTCCTCCAAACCGCGAAAGGCAGATGGATCCCGGTACTCCGGTTCAAAGACGACCTTCCCACGCAGTTCCTGCGCCAATCCGCTCTGACGGGGAATACCGAATTTCTCCGGAAAATCCGTCCTGATTCGGGCAATGATTTTCATTTCCATAGCGTCATATTTCCTCAATATGGCCAAAGCTCATCTTGTGGCGAAGATAGTAGGCCGTCACTTTTTCCATGGCGTGTGTCCTTTCCATAGCCTGCCGGAAGGACTTGTCCAGTTCCTCCGTAAATGGGTTCGCCAAATAATACTGTGTTGATTCTTCATCCGCGTTTGCCAGCTTTTCCGCAACCGGGGCCGCCAGATCCTGCGCGTGCTGAATGTTCCTGCAAAAGGGCATTAGTGAAAAGAGGCCGCAGTGGAAAAAGGCAGATGAAAGGTCTGACGTGTCAAACCGTTTTTTCAGCAAAAGGGACGCAAAGGACTCGCCGCGGCTTAATCCGTTGCAGACGACCCATGCGGCATGGAAGCGCCGCAGAACAGACTTGTCCCTGCCGGATACGCTACCCGAAAGCAGCATCCGCTCCGCCCATCGCGCCGCCAGCGGAGCCGCCTTTTCCGGCTGCAACATCAGCAACTCCTGCCGGGTGATTTCCCGGCTGTCAATGGAACAAGGATACTTCCTCATCCCCGTCCTCCCCATAAATACCCAGACCGACCTCGCCGTCCGGGCCGTTTTCCGCAATTCGTTCCTGCTCCCGGCGGACGGCCTGCTCCCGGATATAGGCATCTGTAACGCCGCCCTGTGACTCCCATTCAGCCAAAGCAGCCTGCCATTCCTCGGTGAACTCTTCAAGGCACAGATGATTCTCACGCATATACAGGGATGCTTCTTCGCCCACATAGCGCAGGTGCCACGGCTCGAACTCAATGCCCGTCAGTTCTTCCTTGTCTTCCTGATAGCGAATGATGAAGCCGTAATCCCAGCAATGCTCTGCCATCCATTGGCCTTCCTTGCAATCGGCAAACTTGCCGTTGAAGGATTTCCCGATCCACGCCTTGCCGATCACATCCGCGCCGAGGCCCGTCTGGTGATCGCTGGCACCGGCAGCCTGCACCAGGCCGTCGTCGCGCCCGTTGTTCTTTTCCAAGCGGTTGTAGTACATGGTTTTCTGCGTCTGATAGGAGCGATAGCCGGAATGAACATACAGAATGATGTCCTCCTGCTTCGCATCCTCAAACATTCGATTCATGGCGTCTGACGCGGCCTGCCGCATTTCAATCGCGGTTCCGCTTGTTTTTTTGCAAGTCAGTTTGACCAAGTCATCCGGCACGTAGTCCTTGCCAAGCAGTACTTCTTTATTGGCCAGTACCACATAGCCGCTTGTTAGCGACTCCAGTGAAACAGGGTATGTCCACTCCGGCATTTCGGCCATCGCAGTCGTGCAGATGCACAGCAGAAGTGCAAGACAAATCAGCCGTCTCATCGGTATTCACTCCCCTTTCAGCGCCGCCAGGCAGCAGGAAACCTGCTTCAATTGCGTGTAGATTTCCAGCGGAACGCCCATTTCATAGATTTCCTTTGCGGTTTCCTTGCCC
>JAZUDA010000031.1:0-5480 GCA_045639455.1 Clostridia bacterium
ATGCTGGACGCCTATCCTTCGCTGCGCAAAATGTACGACGAAAATGACGGAAACACGCAGGTTCTGTATCTAAAGAATGCCGTTGCCACGTTCAGCTCATTTACCGCCGCGCCCGAGGTTCATTCTTTCTGAGAAAAAAAATCCGTCGCTTTTAATTGGGAGCGACGGGTTTTTTGATGAACCCGATTATTTGTTATCGGAACGGAATTCCTGCAGCATAGCATTGAGACAGGCAACAGCTTCGTCCGGGGTAATCGAATATGCTGTAACGGCCGCCATAGTCCCCGAGGTCGCGATGGCCAGCTCTTTACCCATGGCGTTAAAGGAATCAAGCGGAATCGCATACAGCGCGGTAACGTTCGCGTCCTCGTTGTAAATCATGCCATAGCTGGTATCGATGCCCGTCAAATCAAGAGCGCCGCTTTCCACATAGGGGGCTAAATCAAGGAAGGCGCCGGAGCCTGCAAGAGATTTAATTTTGTCGCGGCCCAAAATATAAGCATCGCCTTCATTTGCGTACACATAAACCATGATTTGTGCATCATAATACGTGTCCGATTCGGAAAGGGACAGAATAACAAAATTGACCTCATCCATATTGGGTACTACATCTTGCTGCAGATGAGCGCCATAAGCTTCCATCGTGCTTTCAACGGCGGTGGGGGCATAAACATAAAGATCAACCTTTTTTTCGGGGGGAGTGCGGTATGCGGAAGTTGTATAAATAAGATTCCAGCCGAAAATAATCAGAGCGGTCGCGGCAATATACTTCCACAGCCCATAGGTAAAATGGTTTTTTACTTTCGATTTTGTTACTTTGAGGTTCAGTTTCAAGGTTCTTCTCCTTCCTTTTTTCTTGCTATCTTAGATATTCTACCACAAATGTTCTGAAAAATCAAATCAAAAACTTGTATTTTTTATGTAACAAAATTCTCAGGAAATGAGAAAACGTTGACAATACGGTCCTTTAGGATTAAGATATGATTGTAAAATTGAAAGGATTCTGGTTTGGAATGAAGAAGCTTTTTGCCCTCGTTCTGGTCGTTTTTTGCTTTGCTTTAATCGCCTCCGCAGAGGACGGGGACACCTGCACCCTTATGGTTCGCGGGCTGTCCATGCGAGAGGACGGAACGATAGAAATAAACCAAATTGACTCGGAATTTTCAGTCATCAAGGATGGCACCGTGATTGACAGTGTGCACGCTGGGGAGTCTTTTGACGCTTCGGCGGATACCCTTCGTCCCGCAACCTTGCCCACCGGTTGGCACGGCGAAGATACCGGGGTCGTACCCGGACAGTCTTTCATGACTGTTACGATTTGGGAAAACACCGGGGCGCTTCTGCTTGAGGAGTCGCTCCCTGGCGGATGCTATCAAGTTGTAAACCCTCAAGGTGATTGTCGGACGGTCTACGGCGGGCTTACGCTTCTTCCGGCGGATGAATATGTGCTGCGTCTGACGGAAGCGGCGGAAGGCGCGCAATGGAGCGGGCAAACGTTTTCATTTACGGTTTTGCCACTGCAGATTTCCACCGTTTTTTATAATCAGATTCAGACGCTGCCCCTAACCTTTGATGACGTTTCGGTTCAGGATGGCATTCTGGCCGGTCCCTCAAATGATGGTACAGTTTCTTTCACCTTCAATCCTCTTTTTACAGATCAAGACATTTGCGGGGCTCAAATCCTCATCCGTGTCGAAAACGGTGAGGTAATCTCTTCTTCGGTCGGGACTATTCGACACGAACAGGACTCCGCGGTTATCTCTCTGGACGCGAATTCCGTTTTTATCCCTTTAACTTTGACGGCAAAATGTGATGACTCTCTATCAGATCTGAATCTGTCTCTTTGCCGCGATGCTGTCCGTATGCAGGTCGGACGTACGGAGGGTAGCATTACCACAACGCATAATACAGAAGAAAGTGTGACAAGCGTTGTCATTCCTGTTGATGACGGTTTTGCACGGTTTGTGTTTGAAAAAATAGAAAATGGAATCGCAATGAGGAATATCGGCACAGGTACCGCCTGCATTTCCGATATGGCGGTTCTTGTGCCTGCTGGCACTGCCGTGGCTTCTTCCGGGAGGATTCTCTACGGCGAAAGAACTGACTACATTCTTCTCAATGGCTGTACTGTTCCCGGCAGGGAAGAAATCGTGTTGCCCGTTGAAACGGATGGCTCCTTTACGGTCTTGTTCCGAGGTGATGGGATCTCGCCCAAGCAGGAAGCATGCTCGGACAGCATTCTGGGATCGATTTCAAATATCGACTCGGGTCTGTTTTGCTCTATTTCCTCCTTGCTTAACGAAACAGAGTGCACGCGGCGTCAAGCGAAAAACGGCACACTCCGCACTTCTTCCGGCGAGGGCAGAAAAAACATTGTTCTGGTAGCGTCTGACAACAACGGAAACGGCTGCTTCACATTAACCGATGAAAATGGCGATTTTTCCTTCTTCGGCATGCGTAATGATGTGCGTTATTCGCTGACGGTTTTTCTTCCCGATGACGCGCATCCTGTTTCCATACCGGAGTCTGTCTCCGTAACGGATCCTATGAATTTGTTTTTCAGTCAATCCAGCGCCATAGAAGGGCGGACGATACCGGGGGCAACAGTTCGGTCAGACGGCATGACTGTTGTTGCGGATTCCGACGGCTGGTTCCGCCTTTCAGACTTTCAAACGGACCGAGCCCTGATTACCTTTACGGCACCGGATTCTACCTATGGCTTTATCGATGCAGGCTGGACAGCCGCTTCCTCCATTTGTTATTCTGTAATTATTCCCGAGGAGGGGAAACTCCTTTTGCAAGTTCCATATACCCGTTTGGTGACTGTATCCTGCGCAGCCGATCACGCTTCCCTTACAATTACGAGAAACCAAAATAGTCTTACGCTTATGGGTGGTGAGAGTATTTCCGTTCTGCCCGGTGAATATCATCTCCTCTGGACGGCTGATGAAGGGTATCTTCTGAACGATGTCGACGCTTTCTCTGCCGGTATAGAGGATGATATCGCGTTTTTCGCGGAAACATTTCTTCCTGCTTCGGTAGAAATCGATGGAATCGGGGACAGAGTTTTCACTATTGACGGTTCCTCCGTATCCGATCATCTTTATTTCGGCCCCCATTACGCCTCCGTCTCCCTGAATGATAATGAGTACCTTTCAAACGATGCCGATGCTGTTTGGCATCAGGATGGAAATGCGGTTGTTGCCTCCTTTATGCTTGAGGAGGGCGAACGGCTGAACCTTGAGGCCCCTCACATCGCCGTGTACGGAGAAATTTGCGGCATCTGCCCGGATGACGTTGCTGTTTTGGCCATTCATGAGGACGGAAGCATTTTCCAGGCTGCCGTGAAGGATGGTTATTATGTGTTTTCAGAACTGAAGGCAGGCGTGTATACAATTTCTGCCCGCTACGATGGCGATAAGTCACCGGTTCTGATTGGTTCAGATACAGTCGAAGTTTCCGGCACTGTACAGGAAGGCCCGGCAGTGGAACTTCGTTCCTCCGCCTCGCTGCTTGTTGAAACTTTCCGGGACGAGAATGTGAACGGCGGACGCGGTAAATACGAGGATCGTATCCGCGGTGTTCATGTCGCGGTACTGGATGAACACGGTTTTCTCCTGTCCGAAGGCGATTCCGATACTGAAGGCAACCTATTATTAACGGATATCGTTCCCGGTACGGTGATCATACGCGTCACTTTGCCAGATGGCTATATTTTTACAATTCCTTCCACGGTTAACAGCGGGCGCGGTTTCGCGGTGATTCCTCAAACCTGTGAGAAAGAGACTGACTATCAGATGGAGCTCCCCGAAGGAGAGACTTCCTATCTGACAATCGGCATGGTAAAGGCCGGTTCGATTTCCGGCTTTGCTTTCCTCGATACAGACGGTAACGGCATTTATGAATCGACCGATTCAAAGCTTTCGGGAATTGCCGTGACCGCCCAGGGCACGTACCTCAGGGCGGAAACCGTAACCAATTCCGAAGGTGTCTATCATTTTGATCATCTTCTCCCCGATACTTATACAGTAACTTATTCCGCCCCGGAGACCTATGTATTTACCAGATACAGCCGCGAAGGCGAACGGAACCGCTCCGTATTGACCGATGAAAGCAATACGGGCTCCGTTTTCATCAAGGTCAGCGAGGGCTCTGTAAAGGATGAGCAAAATGTTGGCTATGTCCCCGCGGCTTCCATTTCCGGCATCGCGTTCCTGGACGCTAACGATAATGGCATATATGACGTGGGAGAATCACCCTACCCCGGTGTTTTAGTGGAACTCAGACGCACAACAACGCAGGAAGTCGTGTCAAAGACAGAAACGGATACCAATGGCAATTATGCCTTCCCGTATCTTCGTACCGGTCGGTATGATATCCGCGTTTTATTGCCTGATGACGGCAGCGAATATACATTTGTTACAGGCGATGCGTACAATCAAAACAGCTTTTTCAGCGTCCGCCGTGAGTGCATTCGCAGTGTTGTATTGGATGTGGGGCAAAAAATGAACGCCTCCATTGGTTGCCTGTACCGGGCGAAGCTTTCCGGCGTAGTATTTTCAGATGTGAATTATAACGGTATGCCCGACGATGGGGAAACAATGCTTTCTGATATTCGGGTAACGCTTTCCGGCCAGAACGGCAATGGTTCCAAACTGACCCGGAACGGCGCTTTTACCTTTGACGAATTGCTTCCGGGTGATTATATCCTGACCGTGGATGCCCCGTCCGGCTACACCTGCTCCGCCTGCGCGGAAAATAGCGCCCCGATGGATGAATCGGACGGCGTGGTTACCTCTTTGATTCATGTCCCTATGGGGGGCGAAGTCTTCCAGTATGCCGCTCTGATCCGGCCAGCGGAAATCAGCGGACTCGTGTTCGCTGACGAGAACCGGAATAACGCCTTTGACGGCCCGGATTCCGGTACCTCGGGTGTAAAGGTTGCGCTCCAGGGTGTGAACGGCTCTTTTGAAACGTTCACCGACAATGGCGGCGTTTACCGTTTTGACAAGGTGATGCCGGGGACATATTCCATCAGCATTGAACTGCCGTACAACAGTCTTTGCGATACGCTCTCTTACAGTATTACCGTCTCTGCAGGCCAATCTGTAAACGGTCCCGCGTTCCCACTGTTGCGTTACGGGACACTGGGTATGACCTGGATTTATCACGGAATCCCTCTTGCAGATGTGGAACTGGACCTGGAGTCCGAAAGCAATCGCTACACATTCCGCAGCGACAGCTCAGGACATATGGGCAGCACTTCCATTCTTCCCGGTGAATACAAACTGCATATTCGATTCCCGAGTGACATTGCCCCGGTTTCCGGCCTGGCCATGACGGATATGTTATCCTTCTTTCAGGGGAAACAAATCATCCTGACTCAGGAAACAGTGGATGCCTCCCACTGTTGCGGCAGCGTCTTTGTGGATGCGAACGATAACGGAGTTCGAGAAGCGGGCGAAGCTGACGCGGCAGAT
>JAZUDA010000032.1:0-2661 GCA_045639455.1 Clostridia bacterium
CCGCTTGGCCTCCGACTTCCCGCGCTTCCACCAGACCGGCCTCATCATCCGCCATCAAAGCGGAGCGGACGAAAGCATTCAGGACACGGGTGCTGTTGTTGAGGTCGGTTCGTTCCACCGTGCTTCTGTAAGCGCTCGCGGAGAGGAGAACCATCATCACCGATACAACAGCGAACATGCCTAACAGCAGGAACACAAACACACCCGATACGGATCGTTTCTGTATCTTCATGGCGCACTGTCCCCCATTTTCACGACCCGAATTGACGGCATCAAGTTGGACGCGAAGGAATCATAGAAAACGGCGTAGCGGCTGCTGTCGTAGGAAAGGCCATAATTATTACAAAGATAATCCAGTTCCCCTGGGTAGAAGCCTTCCGTCGCGTAGCAGCTGACCGCCGCCCGCTTGACAGCATTGCGCACAAGGAGGGTTTCTTCATTTTCTCCGGTTTGATCAAGGCCACCGACAATCGCGAAGGCAATCGCGACCAGTACCGCGAAAACAGCGAAGGCCAGCCAGTCTTTTTTACTCACGGTCTTTCCCTCCTTTCGAATGACTCATGAATTGATTACAGGATGCTGGTCAAGATGCCCGCCATAGGCAGCATGACGCAAAGCAGAATCGCCCCAATCACAATGGACAGCACGGCGACAAGCGTAGGTTCGATTACAGACACCAGCTTGGAGATTTCATCCTCCGCCTGCTCCTCGTACAGGTTGGTTACCTTGCTCATCACCTGATCTTCATATCCGGCAGCAACACCCATACGAATCATACGGGTCTGCAGCTCGTCAAACAGTTCAACACCGGCAATCGCGTCGGCGAAGGGTTCTCCCTGCTGCATCTTTTCCTGCAGCGCGTTCACCTTGGCAATCGTTTCACTGTCGGATAATACTCCGGGAACGGCGTGAAGCGCTTCCTCCATCGGAAAACCGGAGGAAAGCATCATGGAGAATACGCCGGCCACACGGGACGCACACAGCTTTTTCAAAACCCGGTCAATCGGCGGGAAAGCTTTCCGAATAAGCTTCATCACCTTTTCCCGGGCAGCTGTGCAAAGCAAAATCAAACACACGGCAGTCAAAACCAGCAGCAAGCCTACAACGCCCAGCACCGTCCAGCCCACCGCTGTACCGATGCGCATCATTGCCTCACCGTTTTCCGTTAAACCGCCGCCCATACTGTCCAGCACACGTCTGAACACGGGGAGCACTTTCCACAACAGAATCAGTACCACAACAGCAAGCATGGCCCCCAGCGTCAGCGGGTAGGCGATTGCGCTGTTGACGGAGGCTCGCAGCCGGGCCTCCCGGTCATAATGCTCCGCCAGCTTCTTCATGACGTTTTCCGTTTCTCCCGTCCGTTCCCCAAGCCCGGTCATTTCCTTCAGGTACATCGGCCAGCGATCATCCTCGGAAAACGCCTGATAAAGCGAACCTGTCACAGAAACGTTATCCGCCAGCTTTTTATACATCTCGTTATCCGAAGCAATGGTCGGCAATCCATCACTGATGGAAATGCCCGCGCCGAGAATCAGCGCCACTTGGCTGCAGAATGCGGACAGTTCTTCGCCGGAAATCTTCACGGTCTTTTTCATCCTTGGCCTCTCCTTCAGAATCGCTTCGTCAATAGTATCGTTCCAAAGTATATTTAGTGGGCTTTCCCATCGCGTTGATATCTACCGTCGGGTCAAACTGATAATTCTGTCCGTCAACGGTAGCGCAAACCCAAGCATGGTAGCTGCTGTCCGCGTATCCGATCATCAATCTCGCCGGTATTCCCTGCGTTCGCAGGATGCAGACCGCCAAGGCTGACAAGTCCTGGCATATTCCCATCCGTCTTTCATAGCAGCGTTCGATATCCGGCAGAACCCCCATGCCGACCAGCGTAGCCTGTATGTAATCGTACACATAGGTGGAGGATACATATTTCCGGACAGCTTCAACAATTTTCTTTCCCGATGAAAGTCCTTCGCATAGCTCCGCGCCCTTCTTGACCACTGCCATGTCCTCCGTATAACGGACATACTGGTTCGGCCCAAGGAAAGCGGCATCTTCGCGGATCATTTTCACGTTGACACTAACCTCGCCGTCCTGTACGTACTTTTTCCCGCTCGTATTCCGATACAGGACCACCCTGTACCTGCCGCTTCCGTACTGAAGCGGGAAAACCTCATAGTCACCGTTCTGATTCAGATCGTAGGTCATGACTTCTTTTCCGAAGGTGATGCGTAATTTCAGCCGGCTCTTGCTTTTCTTCCCCTTTACCATCACATAGCCTTCATCGGAATGAGAGTAATCAACTGTCAGGCTTTCATCGGCGGCAATTTTGTTCCCGTTCTCCGGCCAAACGGCATCAATAGAAATACCGGCCATGGTGAAGGAAACAACGGAAAGGATCAACAAAAGCAAAATGCAGAAAAGGTAACGTAAACGGTAACACCGTTTCAGCATAAAATCTGTGTTTCCTCCTCTCTGCAAGTATCCACAGAGGATTTTAGCACGATGTTACCTGATTGTCCAGTCATTTTGCTCTTTTTTTATAAAATTATGTAACCGTTTTTCGTAGAAATGCCCCCCGCGCTATCATCGTGGGAGGCAATGTAACCATATATGCTCAGGAAAACGTTAAATCAGCTTTTTTCCGCAGTTCGGGCAGAA
>JAZUDA010000033.1:0-5556 GCA_045639455.1 Clostridia bacterium
TGGTGCTGGCGCTGGTCATGACGGTTGGCTGTCTGCCGCTGGAGGCGCGGGCAGCCCCCGGCAGCCATGGTACCGATAACAGCGGCAGTGTTCAGCCGAATGTGGCGCCTGCAGAGCCCAAAGAGGAAACGGCTCAGGATGGGGGTATCATCGATCTTGTGGTTGACGAAGAAGCTTATGTCAGCATCAAGATGACGACACTGTTAGGTTCAAGTAGCGTAAGATTTGATTCATTGGCAAACTCGGATAAGTCAGTCGCAACTGCCGACGATCCTGAGAATAAGACTCCGTCTGACAAATACGCCGTTATCAAGGTGAAAGCCGTAAAGGAAGGCACCACAAGAATCACGGTGAATTATACAGCCGCTCCCGGAACCATTGTAAGCAGTTCCAAACAGGTGACTTTTACTGTCAGAGTGAGTCAGCCCAAGGTAACCGTCCGTTTCTTGAATACCGATGGTTCCGTAATTGAGTCCCGGCAGGTGACGAAGGGTTCCCAGATTTCCGCTCCCGCGACCGATCCGACCCAGGCGGAGAAATTCTTCAAGGGCTGGGCGGAAACCAAGGACGGGCAGCCGCTCACTACACTCGGCACCGCCTCCGCCAATAAGGATTTCTATGCCGTATTCGCGGACGGTTACCATGTCCGTTTCGTGGATGGTGCTGTCGAACTGCAGAATGACCTGTATGAAGTTGGATCGACCAACACCGTTACTCCGCCCGAAGACCCCACCGCGGAGCACAAGACATTTCTCGGCTGGTCTCTGACAGAAAACGGAGAGGTGATTGACAACATCGAAACGATGGTAGTCAGCGCCGCTGCCGTTTTCTATGCCGTTTATGAAGACAATTATTATGTCCGCTTTGTCGCGCTGAATGAAACAGTACAGGAAGGGGAATATACCGGCCATACAAGCTTTGACGCGGAGGAGCCCGAGGCGCCTGTCGTTGATAACCTGTACTTCATCGGCTGGACCCTGACAGACGGCAGCGAGGAGCTGGTGGACGATTTCCATATCGAAGACCTGTCTGCCGACGTAACCTACTACGCGGTATTCCACGATGGCTTCACGGTGAAGTTCATCGTAAACGGCGAGGAATTCTCCAGGCAGACGTTTGAGGCCGGTACGGCTCATACAGTCACCGTGCCCGATGACCCGACCGTGGAGGATCTGGTCTTCGACGGCTGGTCTCTGTCCGAGGACGGTGCGCCGGTGGGGGACTCCGCGTTTGAGAACCTGACGGATGACACCACATTCTATGCGCTGTTCCATGGCTTCTACACGGTGAACTTCGTTGTCAACGGCAAGATCGTCAAGACCCAGAAACTGGAAGCGGGCAAGGGTACTGTTGTCGAAAAGCCCGCAGATCCCCAAATCTCCGAAATGTACTTTGACGGTTGGGCCTACAGGGAATACGGTACGCCCGTCGAAGACACTGCCTTCACGGCAATCGAAAGCGATACCACGTTCTACGCCGTCTTCCACGGCAGCTTCAAGGTAAAATTCTATCAGGACAATACCCTCCTCCGTACCGATGTCTACGAAGAAGGGAGGCCTGTAACGGTTACTCCTCCCGAGATGGCGGATCAGTCTGCCACGATTTACTTCGCCGGCTGGTCCGAAACGAAGGGCGGCGCTCTGGTGGATGATATCGTATTCCGCAGCATCAGCGAGGATGCCGACTTCTACGCGGTATACTCCCCGATGCTCCTTGTGGAATTCTATTATGACGATACCCTGCTGCAGAGCGAAAATGTTCGCCCCGGCCGTTCCGTCACTCCTCCCACGCCGGAGCTGCCCGCGGGTTACGTGCTCGTCGGCTGGTCCGAGAAGCGCGGCGGCAATGTGCCGGTTCTGTCCCGCGATTTCCTGAATATTTCTGTCAATAAAAAATACTACGCGATTCTCAAGCAGGCGTACAAGGTCAGCTATTACGATGTGGATAATCAGCTGATTGAAACCGTGGAATCCGAAACCGTTACCGTCACCCTGCCTGAAATGGAGCAAAAGTCTCCCTATATCGTGGTTGGCTGGGCAAGCAACTATAAGGGCGGCATCGTCTCCTATACCGATGCGGCAAAGGTACTTGCCTTTGTGCCCTCTACCGAATTCAGCCTGAACGGAGATACCGCCTTCTACGCGACTTATCGAGAGCCCGGCGCTTCCTTCATTGATACCGAGGGTAATACATATTTCGGTACGTTTGACCGGAACACCGGCAAGATTGTCGCCCCTGCCGCCTCTGCCATCAAGTTCGACCGGACCGGCTATGAACTGCTTGGCTGGACAACTGCGGCAAAGACTATTGTGCTGAAGGCGAACGAGAGTGCCGAGGGCCAGATTGCCACCTCCTTCCGGGACGGCGGCGTCTATCATCCCGTGCTGCGAGTTCGTCAGTATACCGTCACCTTCATGGACAACGGCGAAGTCATCGCGGAGCTTCCTTACAGCTACGGTGACGCTCTCGGCACCCCCTCCATGTCCAACGAAATCGGCTTCGCCTATGTAATCGGCGCTGTCGATGCGCTGGGCAATATGTTCATGGGTTGGGTCGATTCCGATGACAGTGACGGCAAGGCTGTGACTGTCATTACCGACAACACTACGGTTTATGCCGCCTATACCCCCGAACCTCTCAAGGATAACGAATTCCTGGTCACCTTCATTGATGAGGACGGCCGCGTTATTGAACGGCAGAAGGTCGTTCACGACGATATCACCGATGACGGCAAGGCTGTCCCTCCGACCAACTTCAAGGTACCTGAGGAATATATCGAGCTGACCGGTTGGACCACCGAAGACGGCGAGATGTGGGACTTCAACAAGGTTGTCCGTGGCAGCATGACGCTGCAGGCGGTCTACCGCAAGTTCTACCTGTATACCTACGTTGTGGAAGGTGTGCAGGGCGGCGGAAGCCAGCAGTACCGCAAGAACGAAATCAGCTGCCCGCTGGCGGAGGAACCCTATATCGAGAACCAAAAGTTCATGGGCTGGCGCGAAAAGAACAGCAATGTGAACTATACCTTCGGCAAGACGGTCAACGCGAACCGCGACCTGTATGCCCACTTCAGCGATATCTATTATGTAAACTATGCGAATCTGTCCGTGATGACGGATGAATTCGCTCCCTTCGAGTACGTTGTGGACGAGGCACCCGCCTACAATTTCCCGACGGAGCCTACCCGCTACGGCTTTACCTTCCGCTATTGGTCCCTGAAGAAGGACGGTGCCGCGGTGGATGTGACCACCGTGCGCGAGCTGCTCAAGCATCAGGACGTGACCCTGTACGCCGTATGGGATACACACAGCGTGCCGGTGAACATTGTTATTTGGGAAGCCAAGGTCAAGAACGAGCGCGCGGAAGCGGCAGACGGCGTGATCATCCCCACCAACTACAACTATGTGAGCACGACGACCGGCTACGCTGTCGCCGGCACGATTCTTGAGGCAAACGGCCGCACGATTAACGGTCTGTATACAGACGCGAATTTGAGGACCGTGTATACCGCGGACGCGGGAAAGGACACCTATTTCGAATTTGAAACGACGGACGCTGAAGGCTATGTGGTGCCCGGCGCCGCCGCGACGGTGAATGTGTACTACAAGCGCAAGGTGTATGCGCTTCAGTTTTTACCCGGGACCTATGAGACCGGTTCAGGCAAGACCAAAACCAAAAACCCCATTTATATGAAGTATAAGGAAGTTGTCTACAGTGACAGCAACCCCTATACGATTTACGCCGAACTGGATGAAGATCTTGCTGGCGATAAGGAATGGCCGCTTGGCATGACCTTCTATAAAGACGCAGAATGTACTACAGGATATGAAACCGCGTTCTATGCTTGGGAAAAATTGTCAGCGACACAGGTATCAAAAGTGCTGACGATGACAAAAGAAGCTTGCGATCGTGCTAAGAACTCGGGGTCAGTAACTGCATCTTATAAATCCGGCAGCACATATCTGATTCTGTATATGTTCCAAACGCTGCCCGGGGAAACTGTCCATAAAACAAACAATAGTAAGAATTATACAATCAGCCTGGAATACTCGCAGATTGCGGGCGCGTCACTGGGCCATAAGGGCATTACGGGCCTTACGGATGCAGGTACGGTGGACGCCAAGAACAAATTGAGCGATCTGAAGCTGAGCAACAACGGAGAAACGGTCGCAAAACAGGTTAACGGCTACACCGATAGCGCCAAGCCGATGATTCTGTACTATGACCGCGTGCCCTTCAGCATTACCCTCAACCTGAACGACTCCGAGCCTGTCGGCAATGAAATCGTTCGCGCGTCTTTGGACGCTTCAAATTATTCCGCTACCGGCATGGTCGGCGGTAGCACGGCGTACCTAAAGTCCAATGTGCTGTTCGGCACATCGCTTTCTTCCTGTACTCCGGATGCTGTTCCCACCCGCGCCAAGTGCTCTTTTGACGGTTGGTATGCCGACGCGGCGTGCATTGAGCCCTTTGATTTCTCAAAGGGAGTTGTCAACGCCAACAAGACCGCCTATGCCAAGTGGATTGTCAATCCGATTTCACTGACCTTCTATCTGGATACCGCAAACACGGAAGAGTACCAGACCTATCCTAAGCTCTCTATGGGCTCCATCGCGCCCACTCTGGCGAACCCGACCGATAACCCTGTTTACGGTCACTTCGCGGGCTGGTACTACAAGCCGTTCCCGGGAAGCAACTATACAGCTGAATTTATTCCGGGCGAAACCGTGCTGTACGATGACGCCATCGTATACGCACGCTGGTCCTGCTTTGGCTTCCGTCTGATTTATGACCCGGCGAACGGGAGCAAGACCTGGGATGCCGACCGTACGTATGAACTGAATGAACTGGCGCTGCTGGGCGACTGCACCGTCACCAACGGCGATAAGGTGTTCACCGGCTGGCGTGAAAACGGCACGGGCGCGATCAAGCAGCCCGGCGACAGTATCACCATTTATCACGATACCGTCATGCAGGCAGTCTGGGCCAATCCGGAGAAGACGAACCAGATTCGATACCACAGCAATGACGCGTCCGCCAAGACCGTTACCCAGAACGTTCTGGCCTCGTCCCAGGGCAAGATTCGAAGCAATACCTTCGAACGTGAAGGCTACAGCTTCACCGGATGGAATACGAAGTCGGACGGTACCGGCAGCGGATATGTTATCGGCAGCTTTACAACCGTTCCCAATAACGGCATTGATCTGTACGCGCAGTGGTCCATTGACAGCTTCACCGTTTCCTATACCTTTGAAGCGACCGATACCACCAACGTACCCGCAAAGGCGCTGTCCCAGCTACCCGAAGAACGGACGTACAATTTCGGCACCGGTGTGAACGTAGCTGCTGAGCCTTCCGTGAGCGGTTATACGTTCCTCGGCTGGACAACCGATGACGTCGCCGTCAGTAGCGGCAAGTTTACCGTTCCCGCCAATGATGTAACCTTTATCGGTACCTGGCAGGAAAACGAGCCTGTTACCGTGCACTACGTTGCGCTGGAGCACGGCAGTGTGAACCGCTCCTCCGAAACGGTTGCACCCGTGACGGAAAACCTTC
>JAZUDA010000034.1:0-2591 GCA_045639455.1 Clostridia bacterium
CGGGGTGTCATTGCCAAGGGCGACAAAGTTGATTTTACCGTGCCCACAGGCAATTTCGGCGATATACTCGCCGGCTACCTTTCCCGCTGTCTCGGTTTGCCCGTAGGCCGACTTGTCTGCGCCTCTAACGCGAATAATGTACTGACGGATTTCCTACGTACAGGAACGTATAGCAGGAATCGGTCTTTCCATAAGACCTACTCCCCTTCCATGGATATCTTGATTTCCAGCAATCTGGAACGGATGCTCTATTTTGTCACTGAGGGAAACACGGACCTTGTTTCGAACCGGATGCGCCTGTTAAAAGAAACCGGTGAATTCACCGTTGGAGAGGATGTATTGTCCGGCCTTCGTCAGATTTTCTACCCTGCCTGCTGTGATGACGCGCAGACACTTGAAATCATTCATGAACAATGGGAGCGTTTCGGCTATCTTTGCGACCCCCATACAGCTGTCGGTCTTGCAGCCGCGGGCCAGTATGAGGCGGAGTGCAGAACCTCCGCACCTATGGTGGTGCTTTCCACCGCGTCACCGTATAAGTTCCCTGTGCCGGTTCTCGAAGCCGTAAGCGGCGAAAAAACTGAGGATGCGTTTGCCGCTTCCTCGCGTCTGCAGGAAATCACAGGCGTACCTGTTCCTGCGTCGCTTGCCGCTCTATCGTCCAAAACTGTTTTGCATAAAGATGTGGTTGACCCTTCCCGGATGATGGCGTATGTCCGGGACTTCGGAGAAAAGAAGCACGTATGAATGCAGTAACACTTCGCGTTCCAGCAACCACCGCCAATATGGGGCCGGGGTTTGATACATTGGGCTGCGCGTTGTCGCTCTACAATACAATCACGGTTTCGATTGAAGGCAAACAGCTCACATTTACCGGCGTCGATGAGGCATATTGCAACCGGGACAATCTTGTCGTGGCCGCCTATGACGCTGTAATGAAGAAGCTAGGGCTTTCGGCCGAGTCCGCGCTTCACATTACAATCCGGGCCGATATTCCCGTAAGCCGCGGGCTGGGTTCCTCCGCAGCACTTCTCTGCGCCGGTGCAACCGCGGCAAACCTGCTTCACGGAAGCTCATTAACCGTGGAAGAGTTGCTCTCTGTTACCACACAGCTTGAAGGGCATCCCGATAACCTTGCCCCTGCCTTTTTCGGGGGTATGACCGCCTCCGCCATGAACGTAGACGTTCCCATGACCGTCCGCTATCGTGTTTCCCCTGACTATTCTTTTGTGGCAATCATCCCCGATTATCCTTTGTCCACTGCGAAAGCCCGTTCGGTCCTTCCGAGTGAAGTCTCACGTTCCGATGCCGTTTTCAATATTTCCCGCGCGCTGCTTCTCGCGCACGCGCTGGAGCACGGAGAAGACGAAATTCTTCGCTCCGCGTTATCCGACCGAATACATCAGCCTTACCGTGAAAGCTTGATTCCCGGTTACGAAGAGGCAAAAGCCGCAGCGTTTCAATACGGCGCGCTGGGGTATTGCATTTCAGGCGCGGGGCCAACACAGTTGTGCGTGATGAAGGCCGAAAATACAGGCAATCTACGCCCGCTGACGGACGCTATACACGCATTCGCGCCCGGCTGGCATGTACTTGCTCTGCCGATTGACTCCAAGGGAATTACGGTTCTGAATCAATAAAAGTTGCCGGTGATGGAGCATCGCTTCGTCACCGGCAGCTTTTGCCTATATGAATATTGTCACAAGTTTCAGCCGTCCCCCGACTCATCGGGAGAAAGTGATTCCAGAGGATAGAAAACGTATCCGCGGTTCAGGGAGCGGATTGCCTCTGTGCCGGCCTCAAAATACAGCACCGACTGATTGAACACCGCATTGGGATCAAGCACCGGCTGACAGATAAGCAGCGTTTCGCCCGAAGTTGAATAACTGCCATAGATAACAAAATCCGTGCTACCATCCTTCCCTGTCAGGAAAAATGTGTGATCAGCCAGCAGCGTCAGCTTCCAGCCGCACGGGTCATCCGTGACCCATGTCCCGGTAAAGCTTACCACAGCAGAGGGCAGCTCGGTCGGCCGAGCGGTTGGCTGCTCGGTAGTCTGCGGCACTTTGACGTCATTGCTTTTGTAGCCCTGCAACACGTTCAGCGGCACCCAAGAGCGAAGACGGAGATTGCCCTCCCAGTAGTCAATCAACGCGTAACCCTGCTCGTCATAAACAACCGTCACAGGTGTTCCGGATGAAATGCTCTTATAGAACGGCGCATAGGATTTTCCAGGCCCGTAATACGGAGTAATGTTGCTCTTCACATAGGCCGGCATGTTCCGCGCGGTCAGCTTCGGCAGAGAAGACTTGGTATTCACCCGTTTCTTCCCTGTGTAGCACCGGATTTTTCCTCTGCTTGTATTGCACTCAATCATGACCCAAACATTGTCCCCTTCCAGGACATAGGCCACAATGGAAGTGTTTTTCGGGAGCGTTCCGTTTTCTTCGGAGTATTCCGTACCAGGGCCGGAACGGGTGGCAAGCTTTTGATTGGGAACAGCGGAGACAGGAACCAGCGTATTTCGATATGTATCGGCGAAAGCAATCAGCGGAAAGAGCAATGCCAATACCAGTAAAAGAGAAAGGCAG
>JAZUDA010000035.1:0-5073 GCA_045639455.1 Clostridia bacterium
GCGGCGATACTCTTCCAAACGGCGAATCAGCACCTCCGCCGGGTCTTCCTCCTCATCCTCCAGCTTGGGCGGCTTGGGCAGGAGGGAACGGCTCTTGATTTCCAGCAGCAGGGCGGCCATGGCCAGAAACTCACTGGCGTCATCCATATCCAGGTCCTCGGCGTTCTGAACGGATTCGATATACTGATCCGTTATTTCCGACACGAAGATATCCTTGATATCCACCTTTGCGCTGTCAATCAGGTGCAGCAGCAGGTCCAGCGGGCCGTCAAACTGGGCCAAACGAATGTGAATAGCCATCTTACGCCTTTCCGAAAATCAACAGAAATACATTCAGAATACTGTCTCCCAGTGCGGTCGTCACGGTGTTCAGAAGATTGCTGAAGGCGCCGGAGATGCACAGCACCATCGCGATTGCCATCGTAATCTGGAACACATTACGGTTCAGATGCAGCCTGCCCCGCAGCAGGATATCGTTGAACAGGTGAAAACCGTCCAGCGGCGGAACGGGTAAAAGGTTGAACACACCGACTCCCAAGTTCATACAGCCGAAAATCAGCAGGAAACGCTGGATATACGCCGCCCAGACATAGCGGAAAGCGAACGCGTTTCCGGAAATTGCGCCGCCGGCAAGCACGCTGTACCCGATGCCTGAGTAGGAAAGTAATTCTTTTGCCCCGTACATTTTCACGATTTTCTCGTTCCACACCAGGTCGTTCATCAGCACAGACAGAGCGCTGCAAGCGATGAACAGCGTTAGGTTCACAACGATTCCCGCTACGGAAACCGTCACGTCATCCCACCGGGCATTGCGGTAGTTGCGCGGATTCACGGGCACCGGTTTTGCCCAGCCCACATGCAGGAACAGCATACAGACCGTGCCCACCGGATCCAGATGCTTCAGTGGGTTCAGTGTGAGGCGGCCCAGCATTTTTGCCGTCGGGTCGCCGCACCGGAGCGCCGCGTACCCATGGGCACACTCATGCAGTACCAGCGTCCCAATCATGGCAACGCCCATGTAGAGCATGTAGATAATAAAGCCCAGCGGATCATCAAGCAGCCAATCAAAATACATTTCAAGAGAATTCAGAATTCCCATTACATTATCTCCCGCCAAAAGGATGTGGCGTCAAACCGATTCGGCAGCCCGAATCCCTCCGCTATTGTCGCGGCAATATCGGCATAGGTGCGTCTTGTCCCCAGGTCAATTGCCTTCTTCATACCGGGATACCGGCACAGAATCGGAACATACTCCCGCGTATGGTCGGTGCCGCGGAAGGTGGGATCGCAGCCGTGGTCGGCCGTGATTATCAGCAGATCTCCCTCCCTCATCCGTTCCGCCAGCGCAGGCAGGACGCGATCGAATTCCTCCAGCGCTTTCGCGTAGCCTTCCACATCCCGGCGATGGCCGTAAGAGGAGTCAAAATCCACCAGATTCACAAACTCCAGTCCCGTAAAGGGTTGCTCCATATCCCGCAGCATGGCTTCCATGCATGCCGGATTACCCACTGCGTGATCAGAGGCGGTAAGGCCCTGATGCTCGAATATATCTTCGATTTTGCCTACGCCCCGAACATCGAAGCGATGCTCCTTCATCACATCCAGCAAGGTAGGTGCGATAGGCGGCAGGGAGAAATCCCGCCGTCCGTCCGTGCGCGTATAGGCACCCGGCCTTCCGATAAAGGGGCGGGCAATCACTCGTCCCACACCATGCTCCCCCTGCAGCAGTGTCCGCGCCTTGCGGCACATTTCGTACAGCTGCTCCCGGGAATACAGTTCTTCATGGCAGGCGATCTGAAACACGCTGTCGCCCGATGTATATACAATGGGATACCCGGTTTTCTGATGTTCCGGCCCCAGCTCATCCAGAATTGCGGTACCGGAGGCTGGCTTGTTGCCCAGCACACGGGTGCCGATGCGCTCCTCAAACGCGTCAATCACTTCCGCCGGGAAGCCATCCGGATAAGTGGGGAAAGGCATGGTCAGGTTCAGGCCCGCCATCTCCCAATGGCCGGTGGTGGTATCCTTGCCGACGGAGCGTTCCATGGCGCGGCCGTATGCACCTATAACATTCTCCGCGTCCGGGCAATGGGTACCGGGAATCCGGCCCAGTCCCATGGCCGCCATATTCTGCAGAGACGGGTGTGCCAGGTCGAAAACAGAGCCGAATGTGTTAGCGCCCTCATCACCGTAACGTGCCGCGTCCGGCAGAGCGCCGCAGCCTGCGCTGTCCAATACTACCAGGCATACGCGTTTCAACTCCATTCTCGTTTCCCCCTTGTGATTTATTCAAGTTATTTTATCATATTTCCCGGCATTTGAAAAGCAGTGAATGCTTTTTCAACGCAAACACTGCTTTATACTTCGCGGCGGCCTTCCATGGCCTTGGAAAGCGTTACTTCGTCCGCGTATTCCAAATCGCTGCCTACCGGAACGCCATGGGCAATTCTCGTGACCTTAATTCCCATGGGCTTGATCAGCCGAGCGATATAAGAGGCGGTCGCCTCACCCTCAATATCCGGGTTGGTGGCCAAGATGACCTCGTCCACCTTTTCCGTACCCAGCCGGGCCATCAGTTCCTGTATGCGAATATCGTTGGGCCCGATGCCCTCCATCGGGGACAGCGTGCCGTGCAGCACGTGATACAGACCCTTAAAATCCCGCATGCGCTCAATCGCCGCCACATCTCGCGGATCGCGGACAACGCAAATCTGGCCGTTTTCCCGTTCCTTATCGGCGCAGATTTCGCACATCTCCTCTACGGCATAATTTCCGCAGCGGCTGCAGTAGGTAATCGCTTTCTTTCCCTGCCAGATCGCCGCGGCCAGCTCCTTCACATCCTCCGTATCCATGGACAGGATATGGTAGGCCAGTCGCTGGGCGGTCTTCTGTCCGATACCGGGCAGACGGGCCAGTTGGGCCACCATCCGCTGAATCGGTTCCAGGCTTGCCATCAGAACATCCCGCCCATGCCGGCAGGTGCCAGCTTGCTCATTTCGGTTTCGCGGGTGGTTTCGCCAAGACGCAGTGCCTCGTTCACAGCAGCCAGGATGGTATCCTGCAGCATTTCCACATCATCGGGGTCCACAATCTGGGGATCAATGGTCAGGCTGACCAGTTCCCGCTTGCCGTTGACCTTGGCCTTCACCATGCCGCCGCCCGCCTGGGCCTCATATTCGCGGGCATCCAGATCTTCCTGGGCCTTTTCCATCTGCTGCTGAAGCTTCTGCGCCTGACGCATCAACTGCTGCATATTGCCGCCGGGAAAACCGCCGAATTGATTTCTCGCCATGGAGTACCTCCTCAAATATCATCATCGTATTATGCTAAAAGAAAGCCCCTTGGGAAACGGCTGTCTCTCAAGGGGTTCATGGTGGCTCCAATAAGATTCGAACTTATGACACTCCGGGTATGAACCGAATGCTCTAGCCAGCTGAGCTATGGAGCCAAAGTGGTTGCGGGGGAAGGATTTGGACCTTCGACCTCCGGGTTATGAGCCCGACGAGCTACCAGGCTGCTCTACCCCGCGTCAACAAAAAGTATTCTATCACAGCTACCCCGAATTGTCAACCCCTTTTTCTAAAGATTTTTTCTCAATGAAAAAGGACACGGCCTCTTCAAAAGCCGTGCCTGCGCGTATCATTTCAGGAAGGATGTCATCATATACCCCGTGACCCCGTTGTACATTACCTGGGACCAGCCCGTGCCCGGTGTCAGCACGTACACCTGTGCCCCGTGAGTGACCTTTTTCAGCACAGTCCCGCCTGTGGAGGCGGTTGCCCGAAGATAGACAAAGGTTTTGTTCGGGTGGGTCACTGTTTTTACCGCCGTGCCGGGCAGATTGTTGAACAGCAGATATTTGGTCATCATATAGCCGTTCTTGCCGTTGACCTGCACCCGGCACCATGTGTTTCCCTGGCTCAGAATTTTGACCTGAACGCCGTTCTTATAGCCGCCGATAGACCTGGCGCTTTGCGAGGGCTGTTCCCGCAGGTTCAGGTATTGAGTTGCTTTCGGATTATTCACCACCGCGTAGCCGGAGGAAGAAGGAAATGTTGACCCGCTGCCGGTATCAAGTCCCGGGGTCAGGAACTCTGCGGACATAAAGCCTGCCTTTCCGTTCCAGCTGACCTGCCACCAATCCCTGCCGCGGCAAAGCACCATCACATAGCTGTTTGCGGGCACGCTTGCAATGGCGGAATACTGTTTTCCCGGGCCGGTACGCAGGTTCACCCCACCCTTGTTGGGGGACTTGACCGTTGCCGTTTCCCCGGAGCCCGCGCCACGAAAGCTGCGTACATATTCCGAGCGAAAAAAGCCCGTCTTCCCGTCCACCGCAACACAGTACCAGCCGTCACCGTAGCCCGTAATCCGGCAGGGCGTTCCGTCACCGTACTGGCCCAGTACCGTTGCGGAGTAGCCGGGTGAGGCGCGCAGGTTCAGGTACTTGCCACCGGACGTATTATTGACAACGCCCAGCTGCTGCTCGGCGGTATTGCCCGTCGTCAGGTAGTTGGCGCTCATATAGCCGTATTTTCCGTCCGGTGTCAGAACGTAGTACCAGCTGCCGGAGGTGGAAAGGTGCTCCACCCACATGCCTCCTTCATACGCGCCCAGCCAGGCGGCATCCACGGACGGTGCCGCGCGCAGGTTCAGGCTGTTGGTGCCGGTGACCGCATAGAAGCCTTCTGCGGACGCGATGCCCTCAAGCATCAAAATAAGCGCCGCGAGCAGGCAACCGAACATACGCCTCATACTGCTCCGCACCTCCCGGTATCATTCCTTTTCGTCAATAGAACGATAAAACCGTGTTTTTTCTTCCCCGTTTCTTTTATTTTTTATAGGGAATCAGCTGCAGCACCTTTTCCACGGCGCAATGCACATCCCGGGTCAGATCCGGATTCCGTTCCTCACCAAAGCAAACGTGCAGGAAAAACTCATGCGTTCCGTTATTTCCCGTCACGGGGCTGTAGGTAACCCCCGCCACGCCGGTATCCGGCTGATGACGCAGGTCGTCAATCAGCGCCAGCAGCGTCGGCTCATAGGCATCGGGCGTCAGGGTTCCGGTGCGGC
>JAZUDA010000036.1:0-2203 GCA_045639455.1 Clostridia bacterium
CAATCACCCCCAAAGGGCCCTGTGTAACCAATACCATGCCGCTGCCGCCGCATACCATGCCAAGCACGATTGACAGAACAACGCCCACGATTACGTTGATTGTCAGGGCAAGCTCATCCGTTCCGGAAAAGCGTTCAAACGCGTATTTTACCTCGGGCGCGAGCCCGCCGATATCCATCACGGATGCGTCCACACCGTAGTGATTGCAAATGGCGTTGATATCGTCCTGCACGGCGGCCATCAGCTTATCCGCCCAAGGACGCATGGCTTCGGAAAGGGACACAGGTCCCGAAGGACTACTGTAGAACGCGCGAATGCGGGAGGAAATCCCGGCATTCATTTCATCCAGCGTTTTCACCCGGCGGCTTCGCCATTCCGCGAGCGCATCGCGTACGGCGGGAGCAACCGCTGTCTCAATGATTTCACGACTTAGCACATCCGTCAATTCAGGCAAATGGGCTCGCACGTGAGCTTCCACCCGGTCGCTTTGTGTATACCGGGCGGCTTCCGCGCAAAATTGCCGCATCCGTGCATCAGTTTCTCCGGCGTAAGATAATCCTCTGGCAATATCAAAGGCAGGCTCATCTGACAGAAGAACCTTGCAGTCAAAGCAGGATAGCTTTTCACGGCAGGCATCGGCAAAGAACCGCATCCGGGATGCCCCACCCGTCAACAGAACCACCTTGGGCGGCCTTTCTCGGACAAGTTCAACCGCACGATTCAAATTATCCGCCAAACGGTCAAGGAAACTGCGGGCATTAAGAATCAGCTGCGGCCGGTGAAGAACCCGGGTAAGTACCTGAGGCGATACGGTTAAAAAAAGCGTGGTCACGCCTTCTGCGTAAATCCGGAAAGGCTTAACCAAACCGTCGGCAGAGGAGCGTTCCTCATCAGAAAAATAATTCTCTTTTACGCGGCGCATTTCAGTCATTGCGCGCGCTTTCTCACTGGGATAGCGGATAAACAATTCTCGGATACGCGCCTGCCCAGCGTCATCGAGGCACGAAATCGCGTCATCAAGAAGCATTTCATCCAGGAAACCGCCCCCAAGATGCGGATCGCCGAATACACCTACGCGGTCGTCCCTTCCATCCACCACATAGGCAAAATCCAATGTTGAGGAACCGAAGTCGATGACCAGAGCGGAGTCCATCAGCAGTGCGGAATCTTCACCCAAGACGTTCATATTTCTGGCGCACAAAAACGCAGCGCGGGACTCACTTACCGTATCTATTTCAGCAAGGCCTGCCGCCGCGAAAAGTGAGCGATAACGAGTAACCGTGTTTTCGTCCCAATCAGCGGGAACGCCGACAGTCAGGTGATATTTCAAGCTGTTATCAATATCCGGTATTCTTGAACGAAGTTCCTTCATTACCCCACTGACAAAAGTAGACAAGGCACGTACGGACTCCGGTCTGTTTTCTTTGAAATCACGCTTAAAGCAAACCGCTGCATCTTTTGCCTCCGGTGTTGACAGCGCAAGCTCGCCCAGAAGCGTATTCCCCTTCCAGGTTGACACAGCGGACAGAAAGCTGTTTTTTCCAGCGATTGAAATGGGCTGTGGGAAACGCACGGGATTGGTATCATCGTACAGCGTGATACAGCTTTCACCGTCGCCCAAGTCGAAACCGATATAAATCATGGTGTATCCTCCTCCGGACGAACAAAACGTTCGCCGGTCATAACGGTCTCGCCGCTTGAAATCCTGCGAATGGCAGGACGTACAACGCCGGTACGACAATCGCTTACCACCGGCAGGAACAGAGTGGGAAACCGTTCAGGTTCAAGAACCGGTTCGGGCTCGGGAACTGCGACGGGTGCAGGGGCCGCAGCGACGGCAGGTTGTGCAGCCGCCTGGGCGAGGCTCTTGAGCGACAGCGGTTCCAGACAATCCAGACCGGGCGATATCATAAGATCTTCCTCCGGAACAAACAGGGCTCCCTGGGCAGGGGTCAGTCTGATTCGCCCAAAACCGGGAAGAACGACAGTCTTCGTATCCTGAAGTTCCTGTCGGATCTGGGTACCGAATTCGCGGAGGATGCGGTTTGCTCGCGAAGTATCAATGGAATTGCTGGCAGCATAGAACGAAACAAGTGCGTCGAGACCCGCCTTATCTTCGACAAGAGAGAACTCCACGCTCCTGTACGGAGGGTTGATGGTGAATCCCCTGTTCGAGAAATACGCAGGAACATCCACTGCAGAG
>JAZUDA010000037.1:0-3450 GCA_045639455.1 Clostridia bacterium
CGTGTCCTGATCCTCATCGGCCAGGGGCAGCATGGGAAGGCGCGCCCGTCCGCATTCGATGCCGCGCCGTTTCAGCGCCATTTTGCTGAAGTCCACCAGGTTGGCTCCGCTGGGCATGGCGCAGGCCTGATAGATAATGGAAGTCATTTCGCTCTGAATGGCGGCGGCCTTATCCAGCTGTTGGGTGGAAATCAGCTCCTCCAGTTTCAGGAACAGTTCCGGCATAAAGTTGTAGCAGGTACCGATTCCGCCGGAAGCACCCAGCGCGCGGCCGGCCAGATACTGTTCATCGCAGCCGTTGAAAATGGCCACGTCCTCACCGCCCACCTGACGAAGACGAAGCACATCCTGCACAAGCAGGGAGGAATTTTTCACGCCGATGACCCGCTTGTTCCGCAGCATGGTACGGAAGACTTCGTTGGGCAGATTATAGCCATTGGTTGTCTGGGGAATGTTGTAGACCATCATGGGAATGTTGTCGGTGGCCTCCAGCACATCATTCCAATATCGGATGACCTGCTTGTTGCTCAGGCCGTAATATACGCCCGGAACCATGGCGATGGCATCCGCGCCGACCTTTTCCGCGTGCCGTGCCAGCTCGATGCTGTCGCGGGTGGAGGGTGCCGCCACATGGGCTATGACGGTCATTTTGCCGCCGACCGCTTGCATGGTAGCCTCCAGCGCCAGCTTCCGTTCCTCTACAGACTGCAGCATGCACTCGCCGGAGCTGCCGCATACATACAGGCCTGGAATGCCTAACTTCAGATAATACTCGGCAAGCGCTGCCGTGCGTTCGGGGGAAACATTGCCCGCGTCATCGTAGCAGGCAAGAAAGGCAGGGAATATCCCACGGAATTTTGCAGGCACAGACATAATCGTTCATCCTCCCATACATTCTGCTTCCGTTAAAAAGAGGGATTTTTCTGCTGCAAAGTATAGCATACTCTTTCGAAAAAGAAAAGAGAATCACGGGACACGTCCCTGTCCGGGGTTGACTTTTTCCCCGTTTTCATAGATAATATAGGTTGTATTTTTGTGCAAAGGAGGGATGGTGTGTGGCTCAGTTGATTTCCGGAGTGGACAGTAGAAGTCCTGCCTGGCTGCACTCCATTCATAAAGGAGATAAGCTGCTTCGCATAAACGGCGAAGAGGTGCTGGATCAGATTGACTATCAGGCACTGACTACCACCACACGGCTTTCCCTGGAAATAGAGCGGCCTGACGGACAATTGGAGACTATTTCCTTCAAGAAAGGCATGTACACGCCTCTCGGGCTGCACTTCTCCGATGATTTTGCCCTGAAACCCCGTGTATGTCGGAACAATTGCGTTTTTTGCTTTGTGGCTGAAATGGCACCCGGCCTTCGTCCCTCCCTGTATGTGAAGGATGACGACTGGCGGATGTCGCTGATGATGGGCAATTTTATCACCCTGACCAATGTGGATGAGGACGAGATGAACCGCATCATCCGCCGCCACGCTTCTCCCCTGTACGTTTCCGTTCATGCCACCGAGCCGGATGTGCGCTGCCGTATGATGCGCAATCCTCACGCCGGTGATATTCTGGCACGGCTGAAGCGGCTTGCCGACAACGATATTCATTTTCACTGCCAGGTCGTGCTTTGCCCCGGCTGGAATGACGGGGATGTATTGCATAAAACGCTGGAAGACCTGTATGCCCTTCGTCCCTGTGCCGAAAGCGTGGCACTTGTGCCTGTTGGGCTGACCCGGTTCCGTGACGGCCTGGAGCCTTTGACGCCTTTTGATGACCAATCCTCCGCCCGGGTGCTTGCGATTGCCGATTCCTTCCGTGAAAGGGCGCTGGCCGAATGCGGCACGCGGTTCGTCTTCCCCGCGGATGAGTTTTACTGCCTGACCGGGCGCGAAATGCCTGCCTACGCAGAATACGAAGCCTTCGCCCAGATTGAAAACGGCATCGGCATGATGGCTCAATTGCGGGAGCAGATGCGTCTTGCCGGTCAGGAATGCGCCGGAATGAAGCCAACGGATAAGAAAATGGTCTTCGTCAGCGGCACTTCCGCGGCTCCTTATTCCCGGAGATATCTCGCGGAATATGGGCCCAAGGGCGTGGACTATCAGGTTATTCCCGTTATCAACCGTTATTTCGGCGAGCTGATTACCGTAGCGGGGCTTCTGACCGCAACAGACATTATCGATCAGCTGAAGGGAATCAAGGCGGACATCATTTATCTTCCCGCCAACATGCTCCGTCCGGAGGACGGCATGCTGCTGGACGGGAAAACCATATACGATATAGAGCGGGCGCTGGGCATTCCGGTCAGGCCCCTCGCAGACGGACGCGCGTCCGTCATGGCGATGTACGAAACGGAGGAACTGTAAATGGCAAAACCACTGGTAGCGATTGTCGGGCGGCCCAATGTGGGCAAGTCCACCTTTTTCAACCGGATTACCGGCAAACGGATTTCAATTGTGGAGGATACCCCCGGTGTTACCCGGGACCGATTGTATGCCGATGCCGAATGGCTGGGGCGCGCCTTCACGCTGATTGATACCGGCGGTCTGGACTTGGAAAGTGATGATGTGATTGTATCTTCCATTCGCCGTCAGGCCGAAATTGCCATGGATATGGCGGACGTTATCTGCTTCTTTGTGGACGGCCGCACCGGTCTGACCCGTGAGGATGAAGAAGTTGCGGACCTGCTCCGCCGCACCAAGAAGCCCATTCTACTGGTTGTCAACAAGGTAGACCATATCAGCCTGAAGGACTCAATTTACGAGTTTTACAATCTGGGGCTTGGCGACCCCATCGGCATCTCCTCCGCCAACATGATGGGACTGGGCGACCTGCTGGAGGAAATCGTGAAGCTTCTCCCCCCTGAAGAAGAGACTGAAGAAGAGAATCCCGACCTGCACGTGATTCAACTGGCGGTCGTGGGGCGGCCCAACGTGGGCAAGAGCTCGCTGGTGAACCGGCTGCTGGGGCAGGAGCGGACGCTCGTTTCCGATATTGCCGGCACTACCCGTGACGCCATCGACAGCCCTCTTGAAGGCAAGGACGGCACGCTTTACAACGTGATTGATACTGCCGGCATCCGCCGCAAGCGCGTTGTGGAGGAAGAAAGCCTGGAAAAGTACTCCGTTCTCCGTTCCATTGCCGCCATTCACCGCTGCGATGTGGCCCTGCTTCTGATTGACGCCAATGACGGCGTTACAGAGCAGGATACCAAAATCGCCGGGATGATTCAGGAGGAGGGCAAGGGTGTCGTCATTGTGGTCAACAAGTGGGACATGATTGAAAAAGACACCGGCACCTATGAGGAATTCAAGAAAAAGGTGCTCAATGACCTGAAATTCATCGACTACGCGCCTGTACATTTTCTCTCTGCCATGACCGGTCTGCGCGTTAATACCGTATTGGAAACCGTGAACCGGGTATGGGCCATGTGTGAAAAGCGGATTCCCACCGGCC
>JAZUDA010000038.1:0-2748 GCA_045639455.1 Clostridia bacterium
TTTGAGAAAGTCGTCAGTACCGGCGGCGCCGGCCTGCGCAAGCCGGAATCCGGCAAGCCCTCCAAGAAGACTATCACCTACAGGCGCTTGAAGAAGCTTGTGCTGCTTCTGGGCAAAATCCCGTTCAGCAAACCGCTTTCCGATATGCTGCTGGACAAGCTTCAGTACCGATTCGGATCTCCCGATTACCGTGCGCTGTCAGTGGAAATGCGCAAGACCTTTGTCAAGGTCATCACGGAAGAACTGTCCGTTGCTCTGCCGCTTGTGACCGCCCCTACGCTGCTTGTCTGGGGGGACCGGGATACCGAAACGCCGCTGTGGATGGGGCAAAAGATGGAAAAAGAAATTCCGGATGCCGGCCTTGTTACCCTGACGGGCGGTACCCATTTCGCTTTCCTCGAGCAGGCGAAAGCCTTTGATATTATTTGTCATCAGTTCTTGTCGGAGGATACCAATGCCTGAGATTTTACAGATATTGTTTTGTGCCGTTCCCGTTTCCGTGTGCTGCTTTTTCGCGGCGCGGTCCATGATGCATTATTTCCAGCTGGAGAGCTACCAGTTCCCGGGCTATTTCCGCGCGCTGAAGCGCAACAGCCGCCGGGTTCTTCTTCTGTCCCTTTGCTGTGCCGCTTTCGCTCTGCTCTGCGCCGCGCAGACGCTGACAGGCGCGAGTGCCATGCGCTGGATTTGCGCGGCGGTGTTGCTGCTCGCGTCTTACCCGGCAGGTAAGGCGATTGCCCGGGCGTTCTCCGTGCAAAAGGCAAAGAAGAAATTTGCCGTCACCGCCCGTGTCAAGCGGCTGATGGGCTTTTTCGCGGTGTTCCTCCTGCTGGTTTCCGCGCTGCTTTACGCTGCGTCTCCCTGGCTCACGGCTCTTTCCGGCCTGCTGCTGCCGTTTATCCTGGCGCTGGCCGGCCTTTGCGCCTGGCCTGTGGAAAAGCTGATTTCGGAGTTGTATTTCCGTGATGCCAGGCGGAAGCTGCTTTCCATGCCGGATTTGATCCGCATCGGTATCACCGGCAGCTACGGCAAGACTTCTGTGAAATTTATTTTGGATACCATTCTCTCCGAAAAATACAATGTACTGGTTACGCCTTCCAGCTTCAATACTCCTATGGGCCTCACACGCGTGATTCGCTCGTCCCTCAATGCAGGGCATCAGGTATTCCTGGCAGAGATGGGTGCGCGCCATGTGGGCGATATCCGAGAGCTGTGCCGCCTTGTCCACCCGACCATGGGTGTGCTGACTTCCGTCGGCCCCCAGCACCTGGAAACGTTCAAAACGCTGGATCGCATTGCTTCCACCAAGTATGAGCTGATTGATGCCCTGCCTGAAGATGGCTGTGCTTTCTTTGCAGATGACGGCTCCACGGTTCGCGGACTTTACGAAAAGACCGCCAAGCCCAGGGTTCTCTCCGCCGTCGGCAATCCCGACGCGGACGTGTACGCGGATGAAGTGACGGTATCCCCCCGGGGCAGCTCCTTCCTGCTGCATACCGGGCTGGGAGAAATCCGATGCGAGACAAGAATGCTTGGCGCACATAACATCAGCAACATCGTGCTTGCCGTTTCCGTGGCGGTGCGGCTGGGATTGACGCTGAACCAGATCAAGCGCGGCATTGCCAAAATCGCGCCCGTGGAGCATCGCCTACAGCTGATGGATATGCCTAACGGGTACACGGTCATCGATGATGCGTTCAATGCCAATCCCCGCGGTGCGAATGCGGCGCTGGATGTGTTGGGCGCGTTCCGCGACTGCCGACGCGGCATTGTGACGCCCGGTATGGTGGAACTGGGGGCGGAGGAAGACGAATTTAACCGTTCCTTTGGCAGGAAGATGGCTTCCTGCGTGGATGAGGCGTTCCTGATCGGCCGCCGCCACGCTCAGCCCATTGCGGATGGCCTGCGGGAGGCGGGGTTCATGGAGGAGCATATTCACCTGTGCGGCTCTCTGGATGAAGCGATGACCGTTCTTCGCCCCATGCTCCGGCTGGGGGACGTTGTACTGTATGAGAATGACCTTCCCGATAATTATCAGGATGCGTAAACGGAGGAAGATAAACCATGGAAAAGAAACTGAATCTCGGTGTAATTTACGGCAGCCGCAGCTGCGAGCATGAGGTATCCATTATTTCTGCCGTGCAGATGATGCACGCTGCCGACCCGGAAAAATACAACATCATTCCGATTTATATCAGCACGAAAGGCCTGTGGTATACCGGCACCCCACTGCTGGATATGGAAACCTACCGTCCCTTCAAGCCGGAAAAACCCGGAATTACACAGGTATGGCTGGACATGACCCCCGGCTCCGGCGCGTTGCTGAAGCTGGAGCAGGGCGGCAAGCTGTTCCATGGCGATAAGGTAACTTGCGTAGCTCGAGTGGACGTGTTTGTGCCCGTAATGCACGGCATGCACGGCGAGGACGGTACGCTGCAGGGCATGCTGGAGATGGCAAATATGCCCTACACCTCCGCGGGTGTGGGCGGCTCCGCCATCGGTATGGACAAGATTTTGATGAAGGAATTCTTCCTGGGTGCCGGGTTCCCCACGCTGCCCGGGCTGTGGTTCCACCGTCAGCGCTGGGAGAGAGAACAAGAGGAGGTTCTCAATGAGATTGAGGCCGCGCTTCCGTATCCCGTATATGTGAAGGCCGCCTGCCTCGGCTCCTCCATCGGCGTGACCCGCGCGGAAAACCGGGAAAAGTTGATTGAAGCCATGAATATCGGCCTGGATTTTGACCGCCGC
>JAZUDA010000039.1:0-6334 GCA_045639455.1 Clostridia bacterium
GCGCTGCCGCCGCCGGAAAGCAGAAACAGCACGGTATCCCGCTCCGTCAGGCCGTCCGTCAGCAAAAGGGCCCGGCGGGTGGCAGCGTAGCTGTTGCCGTCCGGCACGGGATGGCCGGCCTCATGGATTTCAAGCCCCGGGATCGTCCCGCGGCTGTGGCCGTATTTGGTAATGACACAGCCCGAATCAACGCGTCCGCCCAGCGTTTCCGCGGCGGTGTTCGCCATTTCCCAGGCGGCTTTTCCGGCGGCAATCACAACCAGCCGCCCATCCTCCGGAAGGGAGATCTCCCCCAGTGCCCTGCGCACCGCGTCCCCCGGCATGGCATCCTTCAGTGCCGCCCGCATAATCTGTTCCGCGTCACGATTCATTTGCTGTGTCCTCCCGCGTTTTTCTGATTTCAATTATACCGTTTTTCCGTTCCCTGTCAACGGCAGACCGGCTTTGGGGTACAAAAAAGCGGGCGGCATATCGCCGCCCGCGGGGAAAAGAGTGATTAGTTCTCGAACAGGTGCTTGTTGTCTTCCCAAATCTGGGCAACAGCCTCCTCAGCAGACAGGGTCTGCTCCTGAATCACGGCATCCAGCACGGCGTGAATGTTCACATTCAGCTCGTTATTGCCCAGGAAGTAAGGATACTCCTGACAGGTGCCCCAGGCCAGCTGGTCATAGGCGACCTTGTACAGAGGATTTTCAGCCCAGAAACCCTTCATGGCTTCGTTGTCGGATACGGACTTGGTGGTGGGCAGATAGCCGGAATTGATGGCGTTGTAGGCCACCTGATCATCGCTCATCAGGAAGTTGATGAATTCCCAACCGGCCTGCTTGATTTCTTCGGAGTTGTTCATTCCGATCAGACCGATCTGGCCGCCGCCGATGGCAACGGTATTCTTTTCCACATCGTAGGTCGGCATGTAGGCGATACCCAGCTCAACGCCGGCTTCCGCGCAATACTTGATTACGTTGCTCAGGCTGGAGCAGGAAGCCCAGAAAGCGGCGACCTTGCCCTGGTAGAACATTTCCTGCACGGTGGCGGAAGCGTTGGTGGAGTCATAAGGACGGCACCAGCCCTCTTCTACCCAGCGATCCCAGTCCGCGATAACCTTCAGGGCATTGCCGTCTTCCAAGGCGGGAGAAGCGGTGCCTTCCTCGTTCCACAGGCCGGAGCCCAGCTGGTACATGAAGTACAGCTGATAGTAGAAGAAGTCCTTCAGGCTCTCAAAGCCCCAGGTGACCACTTCGCCATTGGCATCCACGGTATGCAGCGCCTTGCAGAAGGCTTCGAAGTCTTCCATGGTGGTGGGGGCGGTCAGGCCCTTTTCATCCGCCATGCCCTTGTTGTAGTACAGCACGGGGGTGCTCTTCAGATAGGGCAGAGAATACAGGCTGCCATCGGTGTTGCCGGGCACGGTCATGAAAGCGTCAAACAGGTTGGCAGTATCAAAGCCGGACTTGGCAGCATAGGGAGCCATATCTTCCAGGATGCCGTCATCAATATAGAGAACAACACGGGTGTTGCCCAGTACGGAAACGGCAGGCTGCTCGTTGGACTGAACGGCCAGCTGCATCTTGGTCAGCAGATCGCCGTAAGCGCCGATATAGGTTTCTTCCACAACGATACCCAGTTCCTTGCCCACAGTCTCGTTGAAAGCGGCCACCTGGCCCTTGACAGTGGTCTCCTGGGCGCCGCTGCCGCGGTTATGCCAGAACTTGATGGTGATAGGGGCTTCGGGGCTGTACGCCAGCGCGCTGCTCATAGACAGCACCAGGGCCAGAGCCAGAAGGAGAGCTACGATTTTCTTCATGGGAAAACCTCCGTTATGAAATTCTCAAACCGTATCAAAAGAATACAATTGACACAGCTCGTTGGAGACAGTATACTAAAAAGTACAACAATTGTCAATGTTTTGATTTTTCAACATTTCTCAAATGTGAGGTGTGAATGATGCATTCCGCACAACGTCAGGATCTGATTGTCAACTATATCAGCCTTCACGGGGCCACAAGCGTCCAAACGCTGGTCGACACCCTCCACTACAGTACTGCCACCATCAACCGGGATTTGAACGAATTGCAAAAATTAGGCAGAGTTCGCCGCAGCTACGGTATTGTTGAGCGATACGACCAGACATACTCCATCCCCAAGGCGCGCCGGGAGCATCACCTGGAAATCAAGCGGGCACTTTCTCAAAAGGCTGCCGAAATGGTAAAGGATAATGACACGATTTTTCTGGATTCCAGCACCACGGTGGAATGTATGGGAGAATTCCTGCGGGAGAAACGGAACCTGACGGTCATTACCAACAATGCCGTCCTGGGATATCTGTGCGACTTTGGTGTGCGGGTCATCATTTTAGGAGGGCGGGTCATTGAGATTCCCTATGTCTACGGCGACTACAGCACAGTGGAACTCATCCAAACATTCCGGGCAAACAAATTTTTCTTTTCCGTCGCGGGTATGAGCTGCGCAGGGGAGCTGAATGATTACGGTGAAATGATTCACGGCATCCGCAGGGCTATGATGCGTCAGTCCGATCAGAGCTTCCTGCTGCTGGACAAGGAAAAGTGGGGACGGCAAAACAACCGGATTCTGACAACGCTGGACTCGGTCTCCGGCGTCATTTCCGACCGAGACTATCCCGAGGAGTTCACCCGGCTATTTCCCGGAACGGTGTTCACCAGGGTATACACAGATAGCGGAAAGGATAATAACCCTGAAGAAAAAGCATAAGAAAACACCCCGGAGACCCGCGTTGGCGGGAATCCGGGGCGTGTTGTTAGCTGAAAGAATCAGTAACGGGCGGGACGGTTGGCTTCGTAGCAGGCGCGGCAGTACACGGGACGGTCGCCACGGGGCTGGAAGGGAACCTGGGTGGTGCAGCCGCAGCCATCGCAGATTACTTCAAACATCTCGCGGGTGTTGGTGTTGCCGGAACCATTGGCGGCACGGCGCTTGGCGCGGCAGGCCTGGCAACGGGTGGGCTCATTCTGGAAGCCCTTCTGAGCAAAGAATTCCTGCTCGGAAGCGGAGAAAACGAATTCGTTGCCGCAATCACGGCAGGTGAGAGTCTTGTCTTCGTACATGGGAATATACCTCCACTGAAGTGTTTTTTCGACCCATACCGGATGGTGCGCCGAGGCCACATAGAGATCATCAGTCGGGACGATCAAACGGGCGGAGTACACGGAGTAAGCATGCCTGGTTGGGTTACGAGTAGGAGTATACCACATTTTTCCGAAAAAGTATAGCCCCCAAAAGGCGAATTTTCCATTTCTTCGGGTTATTCGGGATTTGCTCCACCCTGCGGCAGCCCCTCCCGGGACAGCTTGATCAGCAGTTCGGAGCAGGGCAGGATCAGCAGCCCGGCGGCCAGGTTTCCGGCACCATGCAGCAGATCGAACGGGAACCCGGCGGCGATCCACGCCAGCATGCCCTGAAAGTTCAGCCCCATAAACAGCGCCTGTGCCGGCGCGTACAGCGTGCCGAACAGCAGCCCGTGGGCGCAGCAGACCAGCGGGTAAACGATCCGCTTTTTCCGGCGGGACATCGTCCGGGGCAGCAGCATGGTGACGCCCCACAGCACCGTCCAGATATAGAGATAGGGAATCCACCACATGTTGAAGCCGGCGAAAACCCCGTTCAGCAGCACATATACATAGATGGGGTACAGTGCCTTTTTCCGGAAGGCCACGGTGCAGGTCATCACCAGCATGCCCAGCAGATGGATATTGGGAAGCGCCTCCATGAGGATCTTGCTGACGAACATCAGCGCGCCCATCATGGCATAGATGACCGTCTCCCGGGCGGTCAGACGGTTACTTTGAGCGGACAAAGCCGTATTTCTCCCCCTCCGAGATGGGTGTGGCGTCCACGCCGTTCATGGCGTACTCACCGTTCACGTAGAACGCCCAGTACGTCTGATCCTTGTCATAATCCGCCTCCATGCCGTTCACCTTTTTCACGTAGAGGCCGTAGGGGCCGGCATCGCCCTCAACCAGCTTCACTTCCAGCAGCGCGTCGCCCACTGTTTCCTTGTCCGTATGCACGGTAAAGGTGACCGTCTTCTCCCCCGCTGTCACATCCAGCGTAAAGGCGGTACCGCCCTTGCCTATCTCAGCATCCTTTTTATATGTGGCGTTCCCCCACAGGCCAGTCTCCTTTTTGGCGCAGCCGCTGAGCATACACAGGGCAAGAACGCAAACCAGCAGTACGGAAATAACTTTTTTCATGACAATGCCTCCATAGATTATTGATCAAAAGAAAACGCGCGTTCCCCCGAAAGGCAAACGCGCGGAATAAGCATGAAGCATTCCCGGCGCTATACACACGCCAGAGGAACCTGCCTGCCTCCCTCATTTGCCCAAGGAGTCCTTCACGGCCACGGCTCGATAAGCATTCCGACTGTACGGTAATGGCTGTTGCGACGGATTTGCACCGTTCTTCCCTTATCCCCTCACCCGATGACGGGCCCGGAAATGAATGAAACTCATTCAATGAACCGTGATATTCTTTTGTCGAGATACATTATGCGCCTTTTTTCTTTCCCTGTCAAGGGCATTCCAGCATCACGCCGGAATCCTTCAAAACCTGCCGCACCTCCGCCACGTTGACCTCGGCAGGAGAAATCCCCTGCTTCACCGCCAACGCCGCACCCACGCCCGCCGCTTCGCCTATAATCATACAGATGGGCATAACGCGGGCGGAAGACATGGCTACCGCGTCCATGGAGGCGCAGCGCCCGGCAAACATCAGCCCCTCGATTTCATCGCTGACCGTAATGCCATAGGGGATGCCGTAGGACGGAATGCGGGTGAATACCGTGCCCAAGCCGTCCGCCATATGAATATCGATGGAGTAGGAGCCGATGCCCACGGTATCCTCGGGGAAGTGGGCCGTTGTCACATCCTGCTCCGTCAGGGTGCGGATGCCGGAGAACTTTCTGGTCTCCCGGATGCCCAGTGACGGGAAGATATTGGTAATATAGCACTTTTCAAAGCCGGGAACATACTCGTGCAGCGTATTTACGAATTCCTCAATCTGCAGATAGGCCTCGCCCTCCGCCTTTGTCACGCTGAACACATCGCTGCCGTCCGTGCCTTGATGGCGGGTGCAGTTCATATGTACCTGACCGGGCAGGAGGGAGTTGATGACGATGATACTCTCCCGGTTCACGGGCATTTTTCCTTCCGCGCGCAGACGGGCATACAGCCGCCGCAGTCCCACGAACACCCAAGTGGGATCCGCCTTGAAATAGGCCGCATCATAGCCGTCGCCCACCTGAATAGTGGCGGTGGTGGTCATTTCCTCCGGATGCTCCTCGATATAGTCAAAGGTCTTTGCCATATCGACCCCGCCCAGGGTGAACATCATGGTGGGCGGCTGCAGCTTTTCCTGCTTCACATAGGACGCACCGCAAAGATAGGCCATATCGCCATCGCCGGTGCCGTCGATGAACACCTTCGCCTTCACGTGAATCTTCCAGCCCTTGCCGGTCAGGACGATTTCCCGCAGCTTGCCGCTGTCCACGCAGGCTCTTTCGATTTCCACATGGAAGAGGTAGTCGATGCCCGCGGCGATTACCTTTTTCAGCGCCATGATTTTGAACAGTTCATGGTCGTAAAGGGTGACGGAGTTATGCTTCGGGCAGGGACGATGGGCGGATGCCGCGTGACCGTAGGCAGTTTCATAGTTTGCCATGTCGGTCATGAATTCCTGCGCGATGCCGCCGATGACCTGCCTGCCGTCCTTGTCCAGGAAGCCTAGCAGAGGCAGGCCGATGGTCATATTGCCGCCCAGATAGCCGTTTTTCTCCGCCAGCAGCACCTTAGCGCCGTTGCGCGCCGCGGCAAGCGCCGCCGCCAGACCGCCGGGGCCGGCACCCAGGACGACAACATCATATTCCTTCACGCATGTATTCATGACGGACACCTCTTTCAACTCTTTTTCTGCTCAATACTATACCACGGAAGTTTATTCCCCGCAATCGTTTTCCGGCCAGGGATAGTACAGTTCCTCCTCGGGGAGCGTTTCCGCCCGGGCATCGGTCACCGTTTTCAGCATGGACAGCAACGCGGGCAAATCCTTAGTACGCACCAGCAGCGTGGTGACGACCGTGGCGGAAAACTCCGTATTTTCCGACAGCACCGGCTCTTTTTTCAGGGCATAGTTCACCTTGTCCCACAGCGGGTAAGGCACCTCCACCATGCAGCGGGTGGTAGGCTCCATCACGGAGACCTGCGCCGCATCCAGCGCAAGCGCCGCGGAGTGAGAGTATGCCCGCACCAGCCCGCCGGCACCCAGGAGAATGCCGCCGAAGTAGCGGGTCACCACGCAG
>JAZUDA010000040.1:0-4137 GCA_045639455.1 Clostridia bacterium
GGAAGTGCGGAAATTCCTTATTAAACTCGACCCTGCTATGCCTTTTTCGCGCGGGCGCGATGCCTTCGCCAAAAAGGATGTGAAGGTGAACGGAAAGCGTGTCCGGGAACGGGAAACGGTCTGTGCGGGCGATGAAGTGACGGTCTTTCTGCCGGAGGAAAACAACTTCCCGGTGGTCTATGAGGACGACCGGGTATTGCTATGCGTAAAAAAGCAGGGCATCCTTAGTGAAAGTAACGGGGACGGAACCCTTAGCATGGAGGATCTTGCGCGGGCGTATACCGCCCGAAAGGGAGAAAAAGCCTACCTGTGCCACCGCCTTGACGCGAAAACGGGGGGACTTCTGCTTTTCGCCAAGGACGAAGAGGCACTGGCCTGCCTGGAGGATGCCTTTTACGACCATCGCATGGAAAAGGAATATCTGTGCCTGGTGCAGGGTACTCCTGTACCGGAAAGCGCTGTGCTGGAATCGTGGATTGTGAAGGATGCGGCAGCGGGCCGTGTACGTGTGCTGCGGCATGAGGCTCCCGACGCCCTGCCCATCCGTACCGGCTACGAGGTCATTCTTCCCGGTGAAAAATGCCTTGTCCGCGTTCATCTCTATACCGGCCGCACACATCAGATTCGTGCGCAGATGGCTGACATTGGCCACCCGGTACTGGGGGACGAACTGTACGGCGACCGGGAAACAAACCGGAAGCTGGGCGTGCGAAATCTTAAACTTTGGTCTGTTTTGCTCACTTTCGGTGCCGGCGGGGTGCTGTCTTATCTGGACGGGCGCTCTTTTTCCTGCAAAGCTCCCTTTGAAACGGAGGAAGCCTGATGAAGGAAATCCTTTCCGCGCTGCAGACGATGCGTGTTCCGTTTACCTGCGATGAGGCGACCCTGCATTCGCTGACGGCAGCCTGCCTGACCGAGGCGGGAATCCCGTTTGAACACGAAAAAACGGTTCAGAAAGGCTGCCGTGTTGATTTTTTTCTCTCCGGTACAGTGATTGAAATTAAGAACCGCCGTCCGTCTCCGTCCGTGCTTATCAAGCAACTGACGCGCTATACCGCGTGTGACCAGGTGACGGGAATCATTTTGTTGTGTCGCTGTGCGATAAAAATACCGAAGTCTATTAACAACAAACCGATTGTTATTCTGGATGTACAGCGCTTGTGGGGGGTGTGCGTGGGATGAGCTGGCCCAGGTTCCTGGATGACCCGGAGAATACCGGACGCTCGTACGGCACACTATCCTGGAACGCCAGGAGCAAGTGCTGGGTGATTCGCGGGGAACCGGCTGTGGTGGAAATGGCAAGACGGCTGTTCCCCGGCACCGATTCCAACCGCCGCGGCGAGGCCCGTTTTACCGCGCATCGCCGTGGAGTGGAGGATTTGTGCTGGTTCATGCAGCGCTATCCGCTGACGGTGTCCGAAAAGGACGAATCGCGTTGGAAACAGGCCGTGGACGACGCACGCTCCTATGAGGAACGCCGCATGCTGGCTCGCCTTCTGCCGCGTACCGCTGTGCCGCCGGAGCATTCTTTTCATGGTCGTTTGATGCCTTTTCAGGAAGAAGGATTGGGCTATCTGCTTCAAAATGAAAAGTGTCTTCTTGCCGATGAAATGGGCCTTGGTAAAACCGTGCAGGCCATCGCCATGCTGGCAATGCAGGGCAGATATCCTGTGCTGATTGTGCCGCCGGCCCACCTGACACGCAACTGGCAGACGGAGCTGAACCGCTTTCTTTCCCGTGGAGAGCGGCCAATCCGGGTGCATATCATCCGTGGCTTGAAGCCGTACGACCTGCCCGCGGCTGATGTCTATATCCTGCATTACCTGCTGCTGCGGGGCTGGAAGGATACCCTGCCCGCTCTTGGCTTTGAAACCGTCATTTTCGATGAAATACAGGAGCTGCGCCGCACAGGGTCGGAAAAATACTCCGCGGCGAGCCTTCTTGCCCAATCCTGCTCTCATGTTGTGGGGCTTTCCGGTACGCCCATTTATAATCGCGGTGCGGAAATATGGAACGTGATCAATATCCTTGATTATCATTTTTTGGGAGACTATGAAAGCTTCACCCGCGCCTGGTGTTACGGATACGGCAATGAAATCGTCCAGAAACCGGACGTGCTGGGCAATTATCTCCGTCAGGAAGGCCTGATGCTGCGCCGGATAAAGCAGGAGGTTCTGCCACAGCTGCCGCCCAAGCGCCGTCTTGTTCAGGAAATCGACTGGGACGATGCCATTTACCGCAAGCTGATGATTCCGGTTACAGAAAAGCTGTTTTCCTACGCGGAGAACGGGGAACTGACCACCTCGCAGAAACGGATTCTGGAGGAACAGATTTCCCAGGAGGAGCGCCAGGCCACCGGCATCGCGAAGGCACCGTTTGTGGCCCAATTCGTGCGGGCCATTCTGGACGGCGGTGAAAAGGTGCTGCTCTTTGCCCACCACCATCAGGTAATGGATATCTATCGTCAGGAATTGAAAAGCTATCACCCCGCCTTTATTACGGGCCGGGAGGATGAAAACAAAAAGGCGGACGCCGCGGAACGTTTTATGAGCGGAAAGACGGATTTGTGCTGCGTGTCACTCCGCGCCGCCTCCGGTTTGAACCTTCAGCGCGCCACCTGTGTCGTGTTCGGTGAGCTGGATTGGTCGCCTGCGGTTCATTCTCAGGCGGAGGACCGTGCCCACCGCATCGGGCAGGAGGACTCCATTCTGTGCTATTACCTTGTGTCGCCCAACGGCAGCGACAGCGTGATTCAAAGCGTGCTGGGCCTGAAGGTAAGTCAGTTTGTGGCGCTGATGGGGGATGCGCCCACCACGCAGGAAGAGGCAAGCGAGGACGCGAGTTATGCCCGACGCCATGTGCTTCGCCTGCTGGAACAATTGGAAAACAGGGAAGGAGAAGCGTAAATGACAACTTTCTTTCTTCTGACAATTTATCTTTCCTTTGTGGGGCTTGGACTGCCGGATTCCCTCGTGGGGGCGGCATGGCCCGCTATTCATACTGCGCTTGGCGTTCCGGCGAACGGTGCCGGCTATGTGGCAGCGGTTGTGTCACTTTGCACAGTGATTTCAAGCCTTGTCAGCGATCGAGTCATAAAAAAACTGGGAACCGGGCTTGTTACGGCGCTTTCTACCCTGCTGACAGCGATTGCCGTGTTCGGGTTCTCATTTTGCAGAGGCATGTTGCCCATGGTTCTCTTGGCGATTCCGCTGGGACTTGGCGCGGGCGCTGTGGACAGCGGCCTGAACGGCTACGTGGCCTCCCATCTGAAGGCGCGGCAGATGAATTTTCTGCACTGCTTCTGGGGCATCGGCACGATGATAGGCCCCGCGGTGATGGGTATTTGCCTGGACATGGGAGGCTGGACTGTCGGCTACCGTGCGGTGTTTGTCCTTCTGTGTGCGCTGACGGCTCTGCTTTTTTTCAGCATGCCCCTTTGGCGGGACGAAAAAAAAGAACAGCGGGAGCGGGCAGCGGGGGAACCGCTACGGGCGGTGCTCCGCAGGCCTGCCGTGCGGCTCGGAATGGCATCGTTCTTCCTCTACTGTGGTATTGAGTGCATCAGCAATGTGTACGTTTCCACCTACCTGTTCCAGGTAAAACACCTGACGGAGTCACTCTCCGCCATGGGGAGCAGCTGTTTTTTCGGCGGTATGATGGCGGGACGTTTTTTCGCGGGACTTCTGGCGGAGCGTGTCACGCCCCGTCAGACGCTGCTGTTCAGTTCGGTCCTCATGGCGATATCCTTCCTGGCACTGATTCTTCTGCCCGGCGCGTCCGCGCTCGCAGGGTGTGTCCTGCTGGGCCTTGGCTGCGCAGCGGTGTACCCGACCCTGATGCAGGGCACCCCCATCCGTGCAGGCGGGGGAAATATGCAGCGGGTCATCGGCCTGCAGATGGCGGTTTCCTATGCTGCCTGCGTGGCGCTGCCTTCCCTGATGGGCATCCTGTGCAGCAGGACGGGCTTTGGTGTGATGATGTTTATCCTCCTTGCCGCTTCTGTCCTCCTTTTGTGGGGAACGGAACGGCTGCATCGGGTGATGAATCGGTAATTCTTCCGGCAAAAAGCGGCAAAATTCTCTGCCGCTTTTTTCTTTTTGGTCCGTTTTGCCTTGTCATTGACAAGTCGGATCGTAG